>SVKY01000003.1 GCA_015068235.1 Oscillospiraceae bacterium | reverse complement strand
TGATGGAATCGACAACGGTTGTGCCATAGTAGATCGTGCCGTCTTCGCCAACTGCGTAGAGCGTTGTGGAGAAGTTGTCGCCCATTTCCTTGGCGTTGATGCCCTTGTAGGTGACCTGGTACATGAGCGCTTCGCCGGTTGCGGGATTGACCTTTGCGGTCATCTGCTCACGGTCTTCTGTGATGCCGTAAACCGTGGTAACGGGATCGCCGCCTGCAACGTCTTTCTTCACTTCAAGGTAGAAATCCTTGTAGGAGTTGACGTCTGCGCCCATGATGTTATAGGTAACGGTCATCTCAGCGCCGACGGAGATCGACATCGTGAATTTTAAGCTGTCCTTCGGCTCATATTTGGGCTCGCTGACTTCAATTGCGCCACAGATACAAACACCATCAACGTATTCGTGATCTCCGCTTGCGCTGTAATCGCAATTTTCACAGGTAACAGTGTGGTTCTCGCCGTTGTTGGAATAAGCATGGCTGTGACCGGTTGCTGCTGTCTCGTCTGCAACATAGCTATCATCACAAGCGGAGCAAGTGTAAGTCGTGTAGCCATTTTCGGTGCAGGTCGGAGCCGTTACAACTGCTTCATAGTTATGACCCAAAGCAGCCACTTCATTCTGTGCAATCAAAACTTCATTACAGACGGAGCAGTGTTTGCCTTCTGTTAGACCAGTTTCGGTACAAGTCGGCTCGACGGCTGCGTCGATAACTTCGGTGTGTCCGTTGGCTTCAATGACGGTTTGTGCAACTAAAACTTCACCGCAAACGGAGCAATGCTTACCCTCGGTTAGCCCTGTTTCGGTGCAAGTTGGCTCGACGGCTGCGTCGATAACTTCGGTGTGTCCGTTGGCTTCAATGACGATTTGCGCTACGAGGATTTCACCACAGACGGAGCAGTGCTTACCTTCGGTCAAACCGGTTGCGGTACAAGTTGCAGCGACTGCCTTGTCGATGACCTCGGTATGACCGTTGGCTTCGATGACAGTTTGTGCAACTAAAACTTCACCGCAAACGGAGCAATGCTTACCCTCGGTCAAACCTGTTTCGGTGCAGGTCGGGGTAACTGCCTTATCGATCACTTCGGTATGTCCGTTTGCGCTGACGGCTTCGGTCTTGGTGCCGTTGCAGATTGCGCAGGTGTAGGTTTTTACGCCACCTTCGGTACAGGTTGGGGCGGTCGTGACCTTGCCGCCATCGTAATTATGGGTGGATTCCACGCTGTAGCCGCAAGCGCAGGAAGCCTCGTGGTTCGTTTCACTCACGCTGCTGTAAGAATAGCTGTGCGCCGCTGCGGTAAATTGCGCCGTAACGGTCAAATCGGAAGTGATGTTCGTCAGTGCCCTATCCCAACCCTTGAAGGTATAGTGGTTGCTGCTGTCATACGACTTTGTCGGAGTTTCTCCGTTGTAGGTTGCTGTTTCTCCTCTGTAAACGATCTGCGTTGCCAAAACATTTCCTAAGCCGTCCTCAAATGTTACGGTGTACTGCGGTGTGGGAAGATTTTTATAATCTCCCAGATAGATATAATCGATGGTCAGTTTTCCGACCAGCTCGGTTGAAATGCTTTGCACGTTGCCGAAGTATGGACGGATCGTATGAATCATGCCGCTTGCACGGAACGCATCACTGATTGCAATCGTTGCAATGACATATTCGCCATCGGTTAAATGCTCACTCGAAATAGACCAACCGGAAGTTTTGACAGCCGTTGAGCTTCCGTCAACCCAAGTGTGCAAGCTGAGATATGCCGTTTTTGTTCCGGCGGTGATATTTTCCATTTTGAAACGAATTTGATACACCTCAGCATTGTCTGCATTGTAGCATAAAGGCTGATCCATGCTGCTTCCGCTCAACGATGTATCTACATAGATCGAAGTTGCGGTGGTAGAGGGGTTAGCGTGTAATATCAAAGCACCGCCGGTATGGTCGATCTCGACATTGGATATCTGAGAATTATATTTCCAATGGTTGTTGTTTGCGTCGTCAAAGTTGCATAAACCATAGGTGTAATTGTTATAACGCTCCAGATCTTCCGCCGTACCCGTAAAGTTGAAGAACAGGTTTTGGCGCAGTGCTTCAAGAGATTCTGTTTTGGTTTCTGCGCATATCGAGCAGGTATAAAGTATACTGCCGCTTGCAACATCTGTCGGCTCCAATGTTACACTTCCGCTGCTGAAAACGTGCGCCTGTGTGGTTGTATCGCCGCAACGTGCGCAAACGGTGGTGTGGGTGCTGCTTCCATCGGAGCTTGTCGAATATTCGTGGAAACAGAGCTTTCCGCTTTCCCAAGCAAGGACAGGGTAGCCATTGTTGACATTCTCCTTGTCATCATCAAAAGCATCGCCCAAAACGGAAGCGTAGCTGCGCATCGTATTTGCCGAAAGCTGCGCCGAATCGGTCACTGTTACCAAAGCAGAGGAGCTTGCAAGTCGAACAGAGCCGACACTGTAGCAGTTTTCCATGGAGCTGTCTGTGACGCTGCTGTTGACTACGCCGATGATGCCGTAGCGATTGCCGATATTGTAGCAATTAGCCACTGTGGAATTTTTGTTATTGCCTGCATAATAGCCGATCACGCCGGCGTTGGATTCCCACTGTGTTTTTGCCGAGATCCAACCGGTATTGTAGCAGTTTTCGATGACACAGTTTTTGCCGTGCAGCATGCCGACAATGCCGCCGACACTGCTGATAGCATAGGCAGTTGCCTTGCTGTAGCAGCTGCTGATCACTGTGGCTGTGGATGCGGTTGCGGCAATGCCTGCGGCATGTGTTTTTGCGATCACAATGCCGCTTTCAATGCCGACATTTTTAATCGTTGCTGAATTTACATAACCAAATAAGCCGGCAAATCCGGTGTCTGTTTCTGTGGAGATCAAGTTATGGATGCGATATCCGCGACCGTCGAAGCTTCCTTTGAAATGATAGGATGTGCTTTCGTCATAACCACCGATGGGTAGCCATGTTTTGCCCACTAAATCGATATCTGAGTTCAGGACAATTTTTTCTCCTGCAAAGGTATTGCCTTGCCTGACAAGATAGGACAGCAGGCGCAGATCATCGACGTTATTGATCTGGTAAACGCCGTCGATTTGATCAAGCTGCGTTTTGCAACCCTCTACCTCCCAAGCCAAAACGGGGAAGATGCGATTTTTGACAAGATAATCCTCTGCAAATCCATCGCCTAACTGCGCTGCATAGGTACGAAGCTGTGCTTTTGTAAGCTGTGCACAGTTGCTGACGGTTAAAGTATTTGCCTCACCGATAAGCTCGACCGTATCAACCGTATAGCAGTTTTCCATCGTGTTGTTGCTTGCAGAAGCATTGACCACACCGATGATTCCGGAACTCTGAATGCCGAGGTTGTAGCAGTTGCGAACGACGCTGTTTTTGGCTGCGCTGGTGAAGTAGCCTGCAATGCCGGCAACAGAATAATTTGCGATCACGGAGCCTGTGTTATAGCAGTTCTCCACGACAGAACCTGTCGCATTTATCATGCCGATGATGCCACCGAGAATGCCGTTACCGCAGACATTTGCCTTGCTATAGCAGCTTTGAATTTTTGTTGCCCGTGCGCAGCCGACGACACCGCCGACCTTCTGACCACCGAGAATCATGCCGCTGTTGATGCCGACATTTTGAATCACGGCGCTGTCAACGTAGCCGAACAAGCCGACATACCAGTTTGCCGTGCTGATGCAAAGATTCGAGATCGTATGACCATCGCCATCAAAGGTTCCGTAGAATCTGGCGCTGCTTTCATTGTCGTTTCGTGTATTGCCACCGATCGGGACCCATTCCTGGTTTTCCAGATCAATGTCTGCGCACAGCTTCACGGTGTTTCCCACAAAGGTGTTGCCCTGCACATTGACCATATAGGCAAGCGCTCGCAGCTGTGAAGCGTTTTGGATCAAATATGCCCCGTTTGCATCGGTTGACAAAGTCGGTATCTCGGATAAATGATACAGCGTAACATTCAAAACAGGATAGCCTTCATTTTGTGCGCGGTTGGAATCCGCTCTGTAGGCACTGCCAAGGGTTGCGGCATTTGCCTTCATTTCCTGTGCGGTCAGATTGCCGCAATCAGTCAAAGTGTATCCGCTTTCGGTATAGACCAATGCGGTATCGTCCAACGCATAGCAATTGCTGAAGCTGAGATCGCTGAGGCTTGCGTTGATAATAGCAGCAACAGCGCCGTTTTCGCTGCCGTTTAAGCTGCCTGCGTTATAGCAGTTTGACATACTTGCGCCTGCAGCGCCACTGGAATAATAGCCCACGACGCCGCCTGCCATATATTTGGATGTGATATCGCCGTTGTTATAGCAATCGGTGATGATCGTTTTGTCTGACATGCCGACCAAGCCGCCGATAAAGTTATTTGCATTGACAGCCGCACGGTTATAGCATTGGCTCATCTCGCCCTTCAAGAAGCCGGTAATGCCGCCGACCTTATCTCTGCCGGTCACACTTCCGCTTTGAACACCGAAGTTACGTATTTTTCCTTCGACGGAGCCGAAAAAGCCGACAAACCAACGCCCTGTAGATACCCTCAAATTGCGGACACAATAGCCTTGTCCATCGAAAGTGCCCTTAAAAACCTTGCCCCGATTGTCAGAGGTGGTATTTCCACCGATGGGGATCCATTCACGAGATTGCAGATCAATGTTGTTTGTCAAATAGATGGTTTTTCCCGAGAAATTGCTCAAGCCACTGTTGACGGTATAAGCCAACAGACGCACTTCTTCGGCTGTGCTCAGCTTCAGGTCTGACGGCAAAACAGTGTCGCACTGCCAGGAAAATACGGGATAGCCGTCATTTTCCCACTCGCAGTCATCGATAAATTTGCTTCCAAGCGTGAGTGCCGAGCCGATCAAGATCTCTTGCTTGACCTGAGCGCAATCCGTATAGCTCTCTGCGTCTGCAAGTTCTGCCATGCTTGCGCATTTGAGCTGTGTTGTGCTGTAGCTGTTTGTGACGGTGACCTGTTTGGGAAGCAGATTCGTATTGGTGGTATTGTAGAAGCCGATCAAGCCGCATCTGCCCATGGAATCTGCCAAGCTGCCCACATGATAGGTGTTGCTCAGCGTGATCGTAGAGGCGCTCGAAATATAGCCGACAATGCCACCTGCACCACCCGAAGCATTTCTGATAGTTGCGTTGTTGTAGCAATTCATCACCGTAGATGTGCCACCAAGCTCGCCGATCACGCCGCCTGCATTATAGCCGTTTGCGATGATGCTCGCTTTGTTAAAGCAGCCTTCGACCGTGACATTTGCGCCTCTGCCGATCAGACCGCCCGTTTTCTCACCACCAAAGACGATGCCGCTTTCGATGCCGAGATCTCGGATCGTAGCCTTTTCTGCCTTACCGAAGAGTGCGACCATGGTTGTGTTCGGCTGGAAAATGCAAAGATTTTTGAGCACGTGCTGACCACCGTCAAAGGTTCCCTTGAAGCTGCCGCTTGTGCCGCCGACGGGGGTGATGGTACGGGATTTCAGGTCGATATCATTCATCAGCTTGACCGTTTTGCCGGAAAATGTATTGCCTGCATTGACCATGCTTGCAAACAACTGCAGCTGCTCAACATTATAGATCTCATAAACACCGTCCGAATTTGGTGAAAGTGTTGTTTCGGGATCATATGCGCTGATCAAAGAAGAAAACTCTGAAAGCTCTACCGTAGGTAGCTCTTGAGTTTTGACAGTGTCTTCCAATACCGGGGTAAAAACAACTGCAATCGAGGTTGTTGTAACATTTTCTAAATGGATCACCAGCTTGCGGTAACCCTCAAGGGAATTTTGTCCATCGGGGTTTGGAGAAGTTGCAAGAGGTACTGCGTCCATCGATGTAAAGACTGCATTACTCGGTTCGGAGATCTGTGCGATCAGCTTTTTGCCATTTAATGTCAGCTCTGCGGTTTTTCCGTCGGAAGAAATTGTGATCTCCGCTTGCGTATGCGCAAACCAATAGACCTCAGAAACAGACGAACATGTCAGTTCGTCACGCAGAAGCACACGGCTGCGATTGTCAAAGAGCATCAGTCCTCTTTTGGCAGAGGTCGCACCGAAATTTGCATAGGCGTCAAGCATGTCCACCGTGACATAACCGCCGTCATAGCCGCTCTCAAAGGTAGTGATCTGACTTTTCGCCTGCGAGTTTTGACCGCCCAGCTCGCACGGGTTGATGACCAAGGTGTTTTGCCCCTCGGTGCGCTTGCGGTAATAGGTCCAACGTCCGATATCCTCGGTGTAAATATTATTGAGATAGGTGCCGTAGCCCGGTAGATTATAATTGTCAGGTCCAAGCTCCGTAAACCAGCGTTCTCCCATCGCCTCCATGACAAACGTACCGATGTCCATATCCGCATGGCTTGTGCTGTTATAGCCGGACTTCATCGCAGCATAAATTTGATTCGGATCACCCTCGGGGCTGCGGAAGGATGCAACGCTTTGATAATGGTCGCTGTACATCAGATAATCGAGCTGCTTATCCTCCAGGGTAACACCCTCGACCAATTCAGGATCGTACCACAGAAGCTCCAAATGTTTGTCTCTGCCATTTGCCTGGATGCTGCGTTGATAGACCGAAAGCTCCGGCATGTTATATCGCTTTGCATACCAATGCAGCACGGAGTTATCCAAAACTGCAGAGGCACCGTCACCGAAGTTGAAGGTGTTAGTGTAGCCGTTCATTGCCGCCAGATATTTTCCTGCTTCTGCAAAACCATCCATATCGGACAGACCAAAATCCGTACCCAATACGCTTGTCAGCGTCTCGAACAGAATTGCGGAAAACAGAATGCCGACCTGAGAATAACCGGGGCCTTCGGGATAAGCGCCCATCGGCGTGAAAACTTCTATGGATTTCTGCACATCTGTGACTGCGCCTGCCAGAAATTTGCTGCATCGTTCGGGGTATTCTTCGTAGATAGCGCATGCTGCGATCGATACACCTGCATGGCACCACGGATTCCAGTTGGTGTTCAGATTTTTGTACCATCGACCCTCTGCACTTACGATGACATGGTTATATAGTCCCTCGATCACGGTCGTGCGCTGCGCGGCTGTCATTTCATAATATAGCCAATCGTAGCCCAAGCCGACACCGTAAGCCATCTGACCCACATCCAGATAATGCGACGGATTCCAATCAGGGAAGGCACATACTGCCAGCATTTCCTCGATTGCACGGGTAGCAAAATGCCGTTCGCCGCTGATTTTATAGACCATTGCCATCCACGTGATGCGTTGGCTTGCGACACGAGCAACGCTCAAAAGGCGCACACTGTCAGGCAGCTCGTAGATGCAAGTCGGTTCTTCAAGCTGGGAAACGCAATACTCATACACCCGAGCATAGCATACGCTCATATAATCATCCGTCTTAACAAGCTTACGAATGCGTGCAAAGTCCTCGTCATTTGCCAAAATTCTCGGGTGCTGACCTTCAGAGCGTGCCGAGAAGAGTGCATCGACTTCGTCGGCTGTCGTGCTCGGAACAAGAGTCGTGCTTGCTTCCGCCTGCAAGAAGGAAACTGCCGGAAGCAAAGAAATTACAATCGCAAATGCAAGGAGTAAGGATAAGATGCGTTTTTTCATGGGTATCCCTCACTTTTTCATTATGAAATCATTCTACCATAAAATTGCAGATTATGCTATAGAAAGTAAGATTTTTTATCGCCTTTCACTTATAAAAAAAGTATTTTTCCGGTGCCAGTACGCTTCATTGGCATAGAAATCAGTTTTTCTGTTGCGCCTGGATCCTGTCTGATCAACCGGGATTCGCAGTTTGATATATGGTGTGTTTGCCAATTGTGTGTGATGTAGATATTTGCAAATAATCAAACATGTGTTCAGAAATTCGGTTTTTTAGGGAGATAATTATAAGAATTAAAAGAAATACTTGCCAAATATTGAAAAAGGGATTGATTTTTTTGTCTCGGCGGTGTATACTGTTACCAAAGTGGAGCGAAATGGATTAAAAATGATGAAAATGGAGCGAGGTGAGGGGAATGTTCGGTAAATATAAGCACACGTTAGATCCGAAGGGAAGACTGTTCGTTCCCGCAAAGCTTCGTGAAGAGCTTGGTTCCTCATTTTACATTGCCAAGGCTCCCGATGCCTGCCTGACGATCTATACCGAAGAGGAATGGCAGAAGGTGCTTGCGCATTGCAATGAGCTGCCTGCCTCCAAGGCTCGCATCATGCGTGTGTTTTTTGCAAATATCTGCAAGTGCGAACCGGATAAGCAGGGACGCTTCTTGCTGCCCGAGGATTATCGCAACTATGCCGGCATTACTCAGGAGGTCGTCTTTTTGGGACAGGCTGGGCGTGCTGAGATTTGGTCAGCGGAGCGCTATGACGAAGAGGAACGCAAATACCTCACGCCTGAGGCGATTGCAAATGCGATGGAGGAGCTGGGCTTCTAATGTTTGTACACAAATCTGTATTGCTTGAGGAATGTATCTGTGCGCTGAACATTCAGCCGAACGGCATCTATTTGGACGGAACTCTTGGTGGCGCAGGACATTCTTATGAAATTGCTGCTCGTTTGGAAAACGGCAGATTGATCGGCGTTGATCGTGACATGGTTGCACTGAAAGCGGCTCAAGAGCGCTTAAAACCGTTTGCGGATCGTGTGACAACGGTGCATTCCAATTTTTCTGAGATCGATACGATCTTGAATGAGCTGGAAATCGACGGCGTGGACGGAATGCTGTTTGATCTCGGTGTATCCTCTCCGCAGCTTGACGATGCGCAAAGAGGCTTTTCCTACATGGCAGATGCGCCGCTGGATATGCGGATGAACAGCTTAGATGCCCTCAGTGCTTATGACGTGGTCAACACTTGGGAGTATGAAGAGCTGCGTAGAATTCTTTATGAATACGGCGAGGAGCGTTATGCACCTGCGATCGCTTCTATGATCGTAAAAAAACGTGAGGTTAAGGCGATCGAAACGACCTTAGAGCTTGTGGATATTATTCGTTCAGCAATGCCGGCACAGGCGCTTCGTGAAAAACAGCATCCTGCAAAGCGCAGCTTTCAGGCGATCAGAATTGCGGTCAACGATGAGCTTGGCTCGGTCAGCAAGATGATGCATTCGGCAATCTCACGTTTGAATCGTGGTGGAAGATTGGCAGTGATCACGTTCCATTCGTTGGAAGATCGCATTGTAAAAAATGCGATGCAGGCAGCCGCAAAGGGCTGTACCTGTCCGCCGGAGTTTCCGGTCTGTGTATGTGGCAAGAAGCCGCAAGTAAAATTGATCTCACGCAAACCGATCGTTTCGGGTGAGAAGGAACTGGAAGAAAATCCTCGTGCAAGAAGCGCAAAGCTGCGTGTGTGCGAAAAATTATAATTTGAAGGGAGGCACCGACAATGGCTCAAAAATTCAGAAGCAACGGTTCGGCAGCATATGATATTTTTGCTGTTCATAATCATACAGCTCGCCCCTTAGAGAAGCCCGAGCATTTGCCTGAGGCGCCGGTGTTGCCCGTAAAAAAGGTACGCTTTAAGCTCTCTGTTTCTCCGTTTGCCATCTTTGGTACGGCGACAGCGGTGTTGATGCTGCTTTTGGTGATCTTCAGCTATGTCAGCATGTTTGAGGTGCGCAATGATATCGGAGATCTCAAGAGTGAAAAGGCTGCGCTTGCAGAGCAGCAGGAGAAGCTTCGTTCTCAGTATGAAAGCTCGATCGATCTGTCGAGCATTGAGGAGCGTGCACTTGCCCTTGGCTTGCATCAGCCCACGGCGGAGAATGTGCGCTATGTCCGCATTGGCGAGGAGAATACGACACAGGTATTTTCGACGCCGGAGGACAGAAATATTTTTGAGCAAATTTATGATGCGTTCAGAGATGTATTCAGCGATGTGGCGGAATACTTCTCCTGATGGAGCATATATATTCAATGAACGAGCATGGGCGGTGAGCAAAATTGCCGCCCATGTTTTTGGATTATTCTTGAAGAGCGTGGGAGGCTGTTATGAAGCGAGAAGATGTCAGAAAAAGAAGAAAACGCTCGAAGAAAAGCGAAAAGTCCAGCGTTTCCGATTCCTATTTGCGCAGAGGCTTGATCATTTCGATGGCGTTTTGTGTTTTGTTTTTTGCGATCATCGGCGGCAGATTGGGCTATTTGATGATCCATAAGCACAAGCAGTATGAAGAGCTGGCGATCCGAAATCAGACACGATCTACTTCGGTGACGGCTTCTCGTGGTGCGATCTATGATCGAAATATGACCACGATGGCAGCATCGGCAAGTGTGGAAAATATTTTTTTGGATCCTTTGGAGCTGTCGCAAAATGATGTCGATATCGACTTCTTAGCACGAAATCTTTCGACCATTTTGGATGTCAGTGAGGAATTCATCAAGCAGCAGGCTGCTGATACCAATATGCGCTATAAAATGCTCAAGCGCAAGCAGACACAGGAGGTATGCGATAGAGTTCGAGCCTTCATCAGCGACAATGAGATCGTCGGTGTGCACTTGGAGCCGGATTCGCTGCGCTATTATCCCAATAATGAGGTCGCATCGCAGCTGTTGGGCTTTACCAATACGGAGAATGTCGGCTCAGAGGGCTTAGAATCGTATTATAATTCGATCTTGGAAGGAACGGCAGGCGCTGTTATTACGACCAAGGGCAATAACGAGACAGAGATGCTCTATTCCTATGAGAAATATTATGAAGCAAGCAATGGTGACAGCTTAGTGCTGACGTTGGACCTGACGGTGCAAAGAGCGCTGGAAAAGCAGCTTCAGGATGCGATCGACCGTTATGATGTTCTCAACGGAGCTTTCGGCATCGTGATGGATGTCAATACGGGCGAAGTTTTGGCAATGGCAACGCTTGGAGGCTATGACCCGAATCATTATCTTGAAATATTTGATACGGAAACCTATGAGCTGACAGAAGAAATTTACGATGCGGCGATGAAATATCCTGAGGGCAGCACTGAGCGTCAAGAAAAGCTTGATGAATATAACAATACCGTGGCAAAGGCGCGGTTCTCTCAGTGGCGTAATCGTTGCGTGTCTGATGGATATGAGCCGGGTTCTACATTTAAGGTGATCACCTTGGCATCGGCGATCGATTGCGGCGCGGTGTCGCTGAACGATCATTTTAGCTGCGCAGGCAAAGAAAAGTTTGAAGGCCGTGAGCAGGAGCTTAATTGCTGGCAGCACTATGGTCACGGCGATCAGACTACGGCGCAGGCGCTGCAAAATTCATGCAACCTTGCCTTTGGTCATATCGGTTTGAGAGTTGGTGGTGACACGCTGTACGATTATTGTGAATCGTTCGGCTTGATGAATTACACGGGAATTGACCTCCCCGGTGAAGCAAGCGGTCTGTTCCACAGCAGAGAAAGACTTTCCAATTATAGAGTTTATGGTTCGAGTTATTTGATTTCGACCTCCTTCGGTCAGACAGTGAAACCGACACCGCTTCAGATTGTTAGGGCGATCTCTGCGGTGGTCAACGGCGGTTATTTGCTGGAACCGTATATTGTCTCTGAGGTTTTGGACGAGGATGGCAATGTTGTAAAAAAGAATGAACGTACGGTCATCCGGCAGGTAATTTCAGCTGAAACGTCGGATATCATGTGCGACATGATAGAATCTGTCGTGACCGAAGGTACGGCAAAAAATGCCAAGGTCGTTGGCTATTCCATTGGCGGCAAGACCGGCACCTCCGAAAAAACGGATACATTAGATGAGAGCGGCAATTTGACCAACGATAAGATCGTGTCCTTCGTGGGCGTGGCACCGATGGAGAGTCCGCAGTATATCGTTTTGGTGGCGCTCGATACGCCCAATCCCAACAGTGGGCAGTATGTTTCCGGCGGCGTGATGGCGGCACCGACAGTTGCGGCGGTGTTTGAGGATATTTTGCCGTATCTCGGCGTGGAAGCGAATTATTCTTCGGACGATATGTATCGTGTGAATGTCAGAATGCCGAATTTGGTCGGCAAGACCGAGATGCAGGCAGCTTCCATCTTGACGGATTCTTATTTGGAGTATAAAATTATCGGCGAAGGCGATAAGATCGTCAGCCAGATTCCGGCAGCCGGTAAAGAAGTGCCGGGATATTCCACGGTCACTTTGTATATGGATGATTCCATGCCGACGGATACCGTTGAGGTTCCGAATCTGATGGGAATGACCGTTTCCGAGGCAACAGCGACACTGAATAATTTGGGCTTGTATCTGCAGGCAAAGGGCACGGACTCTACGGCTTGGCATGTTCTTGTGACAAGCCAGGATATCGCAGAAGGAACCGAGGTTGCACTTGGAACGACGATCACGGTGATTTTTGCGGATACAACGGCAATGGACTAAGGAGAAATTATGAATTTAGAAACACTGTTGCAGGGCGTCAAGGTTTTGCGTATGAACGCTTCTGCACAAACCGAGATTACCTCTGTAACGGACTCAAGCCGTGATGTAAAATACGGAAGCGTGTTCATTGCGGTAAGAGGCTATGCAACGGACGGACATCGTTATATTCCCGATGCGATCAGCAGGGGAGCGAGTGTCATTGTTTGTGAAGACGAGATGCCGGCGGATGCACCGTGGGTGCAGGTCGAAGATGCCAGAGAGGCAATGGCAATCATTGCTGCCAATTTTTACGGTAGACCTGCACAGAAGCTGTGCATGATCGGCGTGACGGGAACGAACGGCAAGACCTCTGTGACCTATCTGCTGAAATCGATGCTCGAGACGGCGCTTGAGACCAAAGTCGGTCTAATTGGAACGATCTGCAACATGATCGGTGATGAGGTGATCGAAGCGGAGCGCACCACACCGGGGGCAATCGCACTTCAGGGCGTGCTGGCTAAAATGCTGGAGGCAGGCTGCACGCACGTTGTGATGGAGGTTTCGTCTCATGCCTTGGTGCAAAAGCGTGTTGCGCAGGTTCCGTTTGCAGTTGGTGCATTTACAAATTTGACGGAAGATCATTTGGATTTTCATCATACGATGCAGGAGTATGCACAGGCAAAGGCGCTACTGTTCAAGCAGTGCAAAAAAGGCGTGTTCAACATCGATGATCCGTACAGCAAGGTGATGATGACTGATTCGACGTGTGAACGCTTTACGGTCGGCTTAAATGGAAAAGCGGACTTGACGGCAAATAATATCGTGCTTGCATCGGATCATGTGCAAATGGATGCTTGTATGTCCAATGCTTGTCAAGAACTGAGGCTCGGCATCCCGGGACGCTTTACCGTGAGCAATGGTTTGCTTGCCTTAGGCATTGCGTTGCAGCTTGGCATGGAGCTGAAAACGGCGGTCAATGCACTTTCTCGGGCAAAGGGCGTTAAGGGACGTATCGAGGTCGTTCCGACACCGAATCAGGAGTTTACCGTTTTGATCGACTACGCGCATACCCCCGACGGCTTGGAAAATATTTTGCGCTCGGTGCGAGATTTTGCGATCGGGCGCGTGATCACGGTGTTTGGCTGCGGTGGCGATCGAGATCGTCAAAAGCGCCCGATCATGGGAAAAATTGCCGCAGAATTATCCGATCTTGCGATCGTGACTTCTGACAATCCACGCACAGAGGAGCCGATACAGATCATTGAAGATATTCTTGCCGGCATGAAAAATACAAAAACACCATATATTGTTGAGAAAAACAGGCGCAAAGCGATACGCACAGCCTTGCGTTTGGCGCAAAAAAATGATATGATACTCCTTGCTGGCAAAGGGCACGAGACGTATCAGATCATCGGTACGGAAAAAACACATTTGGACGAACGCGAGGAGGTTGCCTCGGCTTTATGCGAAATGCAGCAATAACACTGTCTCAGGCTGCGCAATGGTGCGGTGGCAGAGTGGAAAAAAAGTATGAAAACACCGTGTTTAGCGGCGCATGCTTCGATACAAGAAAAATAAGAGAAGGGCAGCTGTTCGCGGCGCTTGTCGGCGCAAGAAACGGACATGACTTTGTCCAAACTGCCATGGCGCAAGGAGCTGTGGCTGTGTTGGCGAGTGAACGGCTGTCCCAGGATATTCCGGCGATTTATGTTGAAAATACGCTTTCTGCGCTTCAGGCGATTGCCAAGGGATACCGTGAAAGCCTTGATGCAAAATGTATCGGCATCACAGGCTCGGTCGGAAAAACGACGACAAAAGAGATGATTGCAGCGGTCTTGCAAACAACACTGCGCACGCAAAAAACGGCTGCAAATTACAATAACGATATCGGCTTGCCGGTGACGGTGCTGGAGCTGGAAAAGGATTGCCAAGCGGCGGTTTTGGAAATGGGCATGAACCATTTTGGAGAAATCTCCGTTTTGACCAAAATTGCACAGCCTGACATTGCGGTCATTACCAATGTCGGCACGATGCACATTGAAAATTTGGGTTCCCGTGAGGGGATCCTGCAAGCCAAGCTCGAGATCTTAGAGGGCTTGAAGGAAAACGGTACCGTCGTTTTCTGCGGAGATAACGATCTTTTGCATTCGGTTAGCGAAAAGCATCATGCGGTGCAGTATGGGATGCAGATGCACAATGATGTGCGAGCTTTTGATGTGCAAACAATCGAGGACAGAACACTTTTCAAAGTGAGCGCTTTCGGAAAAGAGTTTTCCGCAGAGCTTCCGACCGTGGGCGAGCACAATGTGTTAAATGCGTTGTGTGCGATCACGGTCGGCATGGTGTGCAAGGTTCCGGTGGAGAACATTCAAGCAGGTTTGTTAAGCTTCCGGAATGCCGGAATGCGGCAGGATATTTATGAAGTTAACGGCATAAAGATCATTGCTGATTGCTATAATGCAGGTCCGGAATCGATGCGTGCAGCTTTGCAGGTATTGGCAAGATCAAGCGGCAGAAGGATCGCAATTCTCGGAGGCATGCTGGAGCTGGGCGAATATGCTCCGCAGGCACATTTTGAAGTCGGTCAGGAAGCTGCGAAAACTGCGGATGTGCTGTTGGCTTATGGGGCAAACAGCGAAGCATACGTCAACGGTGCAAAAATGCTGAAAATGGCATATGCGCAGGCGTTTGAAACACATGAAGAATTGGTGCAAGCGTTGCAGGCGCTGCTATGCGAGGGCGATACGCTTCTTATCAAGGGAAGCCGAGGCATGCGTATGGAGCGAGTGCTTCAGCTTGCAGAATTAGAACGCAAAGGAGAAACATAATTATGGATATCATCATGATCCTCGTTTCGGTGGTTGGAGGCTTTTTGCTTTCGGCGGTTTTGGGAAGATTCTTGATTCCTGCCTTGGTTGCGTTAAAGGCAGGACAGTCGATCAAGGAGATCGGACCAACATGGCATAACAACAAGGCAGGAACGCCGACCATGGGCGGCTTGATGTTCATTGCTGCTTCTGTGCTTTGTGCAGCAACAGGATGGTTTGCCTATGCGGAAGGACAGTATATGAACCTGATCGTTTTGGCGCTTGCATTGATGTTTGGCACGATCGGCTTTCTGGACGATTTTATCAAGGTAAAGAAGAAGAGAAATCTTGGCTTGACGGGGCTTCAAAAGCTCGTTTTGCAGGTGGCTGCTTCCGGTATTTTCCTTGCGGCGCTGCATTTTAGCGGCAATTTGAGCTATGAGCTGTACATCCCGTTTGTCAAAGAGTCTGTCTGCACACTTCCGAAGCTGGTCTATATCGCAGGTGCGATCTTCATCATTGTCGGCTGCGTCAATGCAGTCAACCTGACCGATGGAATCGACGGTCTTGCAAGCGGCGTTACAACTCCGGTAATGCTCTTCTTCGTGCTTGTTTCCATGACAGCCAAGCAGGCAGGTCTTGCGACCTTCCCGGCAACACTCGTTGGCGGCTTGTGCGGTTTTCTGCTTTATAATTTCTATCCTGCGAAGGTCTTTATGGGCGATACAGGCTCATTGTTCTTGGGCGGTGCGGTTTGCGGACTTGCGTTTGCGCTCAATATGCCGCTCGTTTTGGTGTTTGTCGGTTTCATTTACATTGTTGAGGCAATGAGTGATATTTTGCAGGTCGGTTATTTCAAGCTCTCTCACGGCAAGCGTATTTTTAAGATGGCTCCGATCCATCATCATTTTGAAAAATGCGGCTGGTCTGAGAAGAAAATTTGGTTTGTGTTTGTGTCTGTAACTGTTTTGATGTGCGTGATCGCATGGTTCGGCGTGAACGTTTGGTATTGATGATTTGGAGGTATGGCGATGTTAAGAAAAAAGCCTGCGGAAAATGAAACGCTTACGAAAGAGCGTATAATTGAAAATGATGCGGGCATCATCGACCTGCCATACCTTGTACTTACTTTGATTTTGATGGCGCTTGGGCTGGTAATGCTGTTTTCGGCAAGCTTTCCGAGTGCTTATAATGAAACAGGAAATTCTGCAAGCTACTTTACAAGTCAGGCGATCTATGCGGCAATCGGTTTGGGTGCGATGTATTTTGTCAGCCGTGTGCCGTATGAATGGTATTTTAAGTGCTCTAAGCTACTTTATGTCATTGCGGTCGGACTTCTTGTGGCGGTTTTCCTGTTCGGTTTGGTCGGCGGCGGTGCACAGCGTTGGCTGAATATGGGATTTTTCAGCTTTCAGCCCTCTGAGATCGCAAAGGTTGCTTTGATCATCTCTGTGGCAAGCCTCTTGACGAAAAACCGTCAAAGGATCAAATCAAGCAAAACATTTTTTGCCTGTGTCGGTGCATTGGGCATTATTGCAGTGCTGTTGATCATTGAACCGCACTTTTCGGCAACCATCATCGTCTGTTTGCTTTGCTTTATTATGATGGCGATCGGTGGCGTCAACTGGGGATGGTTTGCGGCAATTGGCGGTATCGGTGCAATTGCAATTTTGGCACTGTTGATTTTTGGCGGATATACCAGTGATCGCTTAATGGCGTGGCAGGATCCGTTTTCCTATGCCTCTGACGAGGGCTATCAGATTGTGCAGTCGCTTTATTCCATCGGCTCGGGCGGCTGGCTCGGCTTGGGCTTCGGCATGAGCAGACAGAAGTATGAGTATCTGCCCGAGGAGCACAATGACTATATTTTTGCCATCGTCTGCGAGGAACTGGGTTTGATCGGCGCAATGCTGATATTGCTTTTGTTTGCTCTTTTGATTTTGCGAGGCTTTTGGATCGCCCTTCATTGCACAGACCGCTTTTCCATGCTCATGGCGTGCGGACTTTCAACCCTGTTTGCACTGCAGGTCATTTTGAACATTGCGGTCGTTACGAATCTGCTGCCTTCAACGGGTATTTCCATGCCGTTTTTCTCATACGGCGGTACAGCACTTGTTATGCAGCTGGCGCAGTCGGGGATCATGCTTAACATTTCCCGAAGCATTACGCAAAGAGCGAAGTAGAGGAGAGTGAATATGAGGGTAATTTTCACCTGCGGCGGAACTGGTGGGCATATCAATCCTGCCATTGCCGTTGCAAAGATCCTCCGTGAACGAAAACCGAACAGCGAGATCCTTTTTGTCGGAGCCGATGACGGTATGGAGATGGATTTGGTTCCGAGAGAGGGCTTTCGTCTGGAAACAGTGACCATTTCCAATTATTTGCGCAGCTTTAAGCCGTCAGCGATCTGCCACAATGTTCAAACGGTGTTTACCATACGCAGGGCATTGCGCAAGGCGAAGAGGATCATTGAGGATTTCAAGCCCGACGTGATCTTGGGAACAGGCGGTTATGCAAGCTTTCCGATTCTGTCCATGGGAACAAAAATGGGCGTTCCGACAGCCCTGCATGAGGCAAATGCAGTTCCCGGACTTGCAACGAGAATGGTGTGCGACAAGGTTGATCGGATCCTGGTCAGCTTTGCCGAAAGCGCCGAGGAATATAAAAACACTGATCGTGTAACAGCGGTCGGTATGCCGGTTCGTGAGGAATTTATCTATACAAAGCGTGCGCAGGCAAGAAAAGAGCTTGGCATCGGCGAGGAAAAGCTGATCGTCTCGGCATGGGGCAGCCTCGGCGCACGGGAAATGAACAAGAAAATTGCACATTTTATGAAATTGGAATGTGAGGAAAGCCGATATCGTCATATCCATGCCACGGGATCCTTTGGCTGGCGATGGATGCCGGAGTATGTTCTGAATCAAGGTGTTGATTTGAAGCAGCATCCGCTTGTGACGATGCAGGAATATATTTACAATATGCCGACCGTGATGGCAGCAGCAGATCTGATCATCAGCAGAGCAGGTGCCTCCACGCTGAACGAAATTGCGGCAGCAGGTACACCGTGCATCATCGTGCCTTCTCCGAACGTGACGAACAATCATCAGGAGAAGAATGCGAATATTTTGCAGCAAAGAGGTGCAGCCGTGGTCATTCGGGAAGCGGAATGTGACGGTGCGGTATTATACCAAAAGGCGAAGGAACTTCTTGAGGATGAGGCTCGCTGCGCAAAGATGCGTACAGCGCTGCGACAGATTGCGGTGATCGATTCGGCAGAACGAATCTATCAAATCATCTGCGATTTGGCAAAATCACGTTAAACAGAGCTTTTGCATAGTATGAGGCAAATTCCCGATGCGGAGGTTTGCCTATGCGTGCCTATCATATTTCCGGCGGTGTGCCGCTGTGCGGTGAGGTTTGCGTAAGCGGCGCAAAAAATGCGGTGCTTCCGATCCTTGCGGCAGCCTTGGTAAGCAGTAAACCGTCGGTGCTGTATCATTGTCCCGATATTTCCGATGTCACAAACGCTGTGTCGATCATGAAAAGTCTCGGCTGCGAGGTCGAGAGAAATAAGGATCGTATTTACATAGATGCTTCTGACATCCGAAGCAGCGATATTTCGCCGTTCTTCATGGAGAAAATGCGTGCGGCAATTATTTTTCTCGGCGCATTGCTTGCAAGGTTCGGTGAGGCGAAAATTTCGCAGCCCGGCGGCTGCAAGCTTGGCGAAAGACCGATCGACCTGCATTTGATGGGCTTGCGCCTGATGGGTTATCGATGCGAATATCAAGGCGAGCGCTTGTATTGCTGTGCTGAGAAGCTCCGCGGATGCACGATTGCCTTGCCGTTTCCGAGTGTTGGAGCGACAGAAAACTTGATTTTGGCAGCTCTGCGCTGTCCGGAGGAGGTCGTGATCTGCAATGCGGCAAAGGAGCCTGAGATTTGCGATCTGATCTTGTACCTGCGAAAATGCGGTGCACATATCTGTGGAGAAAACACCTCTGTTTTAAGAATTTGCGGCGGCAGAACACTTCTTGGCGCAGAATATACGGTGATGCCTGACCGCATGGAGGCAGCAACCTTTTTGTGTGCGGCAGCGACCACGCGAGGCAGCCTTTGCTTGAAGAACGTGTGTCCGGAGCATACGTGTGCGGTGAATCGAATGCTTTGCAATGCGGGCTGCAAAATTCGGCAAGGTGACGGACGGATGGAGATCTGCTGCGATACGCTCAATGCGGTCGGACCGATCCGAACGGCGCCGTATGATGCTTTTCCGACAGATGCGCAGGCACCGATGATGGCTGCAATGGCAACGGCAAGGGGAGTCAGTGTGTTTGAGGAGAATGTTTTTTCCGACAGATACCGACATGTTCCCGCATTGCTGCAAATGGGAGCCAAAATTCGTGCAACGGGACGTTGTGCGATTGTCGAGGGCGTCGATCGCTTGCATGGTGCCGGGGTTGCCGCAACGGATCTTCGGGGTGGTGCTGCGATGGTGCTTGCGGCATTATGCGCCGAGGGGGAGAGCGTGGTCAGCAATATTTTTCACATGGAACGAGGCTATGAATGCTTTGCGAAGAAGCTTTCCGCATGCGGAGCGAAGATCAGAATTACGGAGTAGAATTTTATGGAATACGAAAAGAAACCAACCGAGAGGCGAACTGCGCAGCAACGCAGCTCAAGGGCTGCTCAGGTCGCCCAACGCAGACGTGAGGAACGTAAGGAGCGTGTGCGTCTGGAGAATTTGCGTCAAAAGCAGACGCAGAAGACGAAGCGCCGTAACAAGACCCGAAAACGGATCAGTAAGGAAACCTTGCGGCGAATTTTGATCATGGGCGGTATTGCGTTGGCTGTGATTTTGAGCATGGTCATCTTCTTCAGAGTGCGCCATGTGGAGGTTCGTGGCGGAAGCTATTATACGCCCGAGGAGATCATCGCGGCGGCAGGAACGGAAAAGGGCGATAATCTCTTGATCATATCCCGTGGAGACATTGCAGGCAATATTATGGCAAAGTGTCCCTACGTTTCCACTGTCCGGGTGACGAGACAGCTTCCGGATACCGTCGTGATCCATATTGAGGAATACGATGCGACCTATGCGGTTCGGGACGGAAACGGAGACTATTATCTCATTACCGCAGACGCAAAGGCGACCGAAAAGATCACATCAGCGATTGCAGCAGATCATATCATGATCGAGGATTTGACGATCGAAACACCTGAGATCGGCTCGATCGTAAGCGTTATGGCACCTGAAGGGCAGGAAATTGCCGCACAGGGACAGTTAGATGCGCTCAAGGCGGTGCTCAAGGCGATCGAAAACAGCCAGCTGCTGAAGCAGATCGCATCGGTCAGCGTACCGAGCTCGTATGATATATCGCTGTGGTATTCGGATCGATTTTTGGTTGAATTGGGAGATACGAGCGATTTGACCTATAAGATCAGCTACCTGCAAAATGTGGTTGATTCGCAGAAAACTTATGCAACAGGCACGATTGACCTGTCCAGAACAGAGGAAGGAAAGGCTTTTGTGACCCTGGATGAAGAATAATTTTGGAATTTATGTAAATATTTTTTCGAAAAATGAGAAATTCTATTGACCTGAGAGCAATTTTAGGGTAAAATAGAAAAGTATAAATCTGCATATAATAGCAATAGTAGCTTTTCAGTATACATAGGAGGAGATTAACGATGTCCGAAGTTTTTGCAGAAAAGGTAGTTAATATTAAAGTCATAGGTGTCGGCGGCGCAGGCAACAATGTTGTCAACCGTATGATCGATGGTAAGATCGGCGGCGTGGAATTCATCGTCGTCAACACAGACCGTCAGGATCTGAATAAGTCTAAGTGCGACAACAAGCTTCAGATCGGCGAGAAGCTGACCGGCGGCATGGGCGCAGGCTCCAAGCCCGAGATCGGCAAGAAGTCCGCAGAGGAGAGCCGCGCAGCGATCTCCAAGGCATTGGAAGGTGCAGACATGGTCTTTATCACCGCAGGTATGGGCGGCGGTACCGGCACAGGTGCAGCTCCCATCATTGCTGACTTGGCACATGAAGCAGGCATTTTGACCGTTGGTGTTGTTACCAAGCCCTTCCGCTTCGAGGGTGCAAACCGTATGAAGCAGGCAGAGGCAGGCATTGCCAGTCTGAGCGATAAGGTCGATTCCTTGATCATCATTCCGAATGACCGCTTGAAGTATGTCACGGATCAGAAGATCACGTTTGCCAACGCATTCGGCATTGCCGATGATGTTTTGAAGCAGGCGGTTACCTCGATTTCTGAGTTGGTCGGCTATTCCGATCGTGTGATCATCAACCTCGACTTTGCTGACGTGTCTTCGATCATGAAGAATGCAGGTCACGCGCACATGGGTGTCGGCACCGCTTCCGGCAGAGAGAAGGCTGAGCAGGCTGCCATGGCAGCAGTTGCAAGTCCGCTGTTGGAGACCTCTATCAACGGCGCTACCGGCGTTTTGATCAATGTTACCGGTTCTTCCGAGCTGGGTCTTGACGATGTCGAGACTGCGGCAAATATCGTCATGGAGGCTGCAAATCCCGAGGCGAACATCATCTTCGGTGCAACCTTCTCCGATGAGTTTGAAGACGAGATGCGTGTTACCGTGATCGCAACCGGTTTCGACGAAAAGAAGAAGGCTCCCGAAGCAAATAAGGGCATCTTCTCTTCCAAGACTCCTTCGGCACCGACCGAGCCGCTAAGAGCAAACCCCACTGATATCGATGATATTGATGCCATCTTTGACATCTTCCGCAAGTAAACAATAAAGTAAAGGCTGCCTCGAATCAATCGGGGCAGCCTTATTTGTATTTCTATCTAAATTATTGCTTTTTTTGCTTGCATTTATAGAACTTTGTGTGGTATACTACATATGCCACACAAATTAATATTGAACACTTTTGCGAGTTTGTATTTTTCTTTTGGAAAAAATGCAGGCTCTACTTTGGCATACTCGCTGAGTGTTCGATTTGTGTGGCAGCAATCGGAGCTATGCATTTTTCAGTGCGCAGCTTCGGCTGCGCACTTTTTCTTTAGGAGGGATATTTAGATTAAACGAGAAAACAATGGACGAATATACGAATAATAGGAGGTTATTTTATGAAACGAAGAGTGATTGCATTTACCCTTCTTGTGTGCACTTTGCTTAGTACTGTATCTATTCTTTCACCCAAGACTTCTGCAGCGTGGGGGATGGAATACACCCCATATGCTAAGGTTGAAAACGCTTATTCATCCGATGTTTCTTGCGGTACGATTCGCTATATTTCCCAAATCTCCGGATCAGCATATTTTTATAGTGCATATTGGCCAAGCGGTTCTTTTGGTGGTTACGGAAGCCCTGGAAGCGAATGTGGAACAGCAAGTATTTCTATGGCATTGTCTTATATCGGTATTAACAAAACACCGAAAACAATTTTGGAAACGAATAATGGTTATACATACTTTGACGGATGGGGTGTGACTACAAGCAGTCCATCGGTTGCCAACGGTATGAGTAACTATATCAACGGAAACGGAAAGTATAGTCCGCTCATTATTCATCTTCCGAATTATTCTGCTGCAGGTCATTGGGTCATCCTTGCAAGTCAAGTTTCGGGAAATGTTTATCAAGTCTTAGACCCTGCAAATGCTGTCATGTGGGATATTACGGTAAATGGGAATTCGGCAACATATGCAAAAGATGGATATACGATATATGATACAATTGATCGTACTTATCAATACTACAATGAAAATGCAAGCATTACAGGTGATTATCTTTCTCAGTGCACGGCTTACCCCACTTATTGCGACATTACGATTACAGATTCGGGTGCCTATGTAAAATCGTTACCTTGCAGTGAAAGTACAGATTCTAAATCCGAAAATGTGGAACATCCAAGTGTTGGTACATTATATACGGCAACGAAGCTTTATGTAAACAGCTCAGGAAATTATTGGTATAAGGTTATCGCAAAGAATGGAAAAGACGGATATGTTTATGCCGGAGATTGCGAATTGACTTATTCATATGTGGATTTGAACATTAGCGGGGTCAATGCCCCGACTCAACTTACCGCAGGTTCAGTATTCTCAATTGGTGGTACGATTAGCTCGGAGTATAATAGAATCTCGGCAGTTTCGGCATATGTTTACCCTGCGGACAGCGATGAATCATCTGCGTTGACGGGAACATCGGTATCGATAGATACAGCCTCTTATTCCTTAAATGGAAGCGAGGTGGACAAGGGAGTAAGATTCAATGATTTGGGCGTAGGGACATATTCATATGTCGTGAGAGCAACGGCATACGGCTATGTTGCAACCGGTCCGAAAACTGCGATAATGTATTCCTCGTCAGAAAAACTGCATACTTCGACCTTTGCGATAGTAAACGAAACATCTTCGGACGACAGTGCTGTGGATGTCGAAATGTATCGACCGGGAAAGCCTGTGCTGACAGGAACTCAGTCAATATATGATGAGAAAATGCCGATTGTATTCAACTGGGAGTCTACTTCGAACACTACGCATTATAACTTGTTTATTGATAGATTGGAAACGAGTGGTAATTATGAAAGATTGGAAAATATCCATTACGCATCGAGTGGAATATCACGAACATTAACAAGAGGCACATATAGAGTGTTAGTACAATCAACAAATGCAAACTATTGGGAAACGAATGGATCCAATTGGCTGTTTCAAAATAGTGATTGGCATTATTTTTCTGTGGAGCATTTGCATCAGTACAATTCCTTTGTGACGGAAGCGACTTGCACGGAGCAAGGATATACAATTTATGTATGTTCGGAATGTGATGATAGCTATACAAGCAATGATACCGAACCGCTTGGGCATGCGTGGAACAGCGGTGCAGTAACGCTTCAGCCCACTGCAACGCAAAATGGACTTAAAACATACACCTGTACTCGCTGTTGGGAAACGAAAACAGAGGAGATTCCTGCAACAGGTGTGCAGACACCTTGCAATGGCGGAAGCAGTTGCCCGAGCGAGAAGTTCAAGGACGTCAATGCGAGCCATTGGTTCCATGAATCGGTAGACTTTGCGGTATCTCAGGGGTTATTCGGCGGCATGAGCGATACAACATTTGCGCCGAACACAGCCATGACAAGAGCGATGCTTGTAACGGTACTTTGGAGATATGCAGGTCAGCCAGCAGAGGGCGTAAACAATTTTACCGATGTTGCGAACAACCAATGGTATACCAATGCGGTTGCCTGGGCGGCGAACAGCGGTGTTGTCACAGGCGTGGGTAACAATAAGTTCAACCCAAACGGAAAAATCACTCGAGAACAAATGGCTGCGATCTTGTACCGCTATGCAAACGGCAGAGGGATCGACACCTCCGCAAGAGCGGATTTGAGCAGCTTCCCCGATGGGAATAAGGTAAGTTCTTATGCAAAAGATGCGATCCGTTGGACAGTGGCAGAGGGCTTGATCAATGGCGCAGATGGCAAGCTGATGCCGCAAGGAAACGCAACCAGAGCACAAGTTGCAACAATTCTAATGCGTTTTATAAATAATATGAAATCCTGATAAAAGATGTGATCAAAATTCCGATTTACCGATGAGATTATCGTTTTACGCTGTAGGGGAGGGTCATGACCCTCCCGCACAGAAAACGGTAGAATTTCGCAGCAAACCAATGTGAAAACGTAATATTTCACGATAATTAAAAACAATTATGGTGGTTCCTGCACACGGGAGGGTCATAACCCTCCCCTACAGTGGTTGATACGTTCTGTTCGATCAATCGGAATTTGAAATACAATGTGAACCAATCAACAAACGGGTGAAGTCGATGGGCTTCACCCGTTTGTTGATAGGTTGCAATATTGAGTTTGAGTGTTTTGCGTGATTGCCTTACTTTGCTTCCATGTAAGCGGCGACGGAATCTCCGTAGGTGAGCATGGCATTGACCATGGCGATTTCGTCCTCGGTTGCGGTGGTCTTGGCTCGGACCTGGGCGACGTAGCTTTCCACGCTCCAGGAGACGGTCTGGGAGATTGCCGTTTCGCCTTCGTAGAAGGTGGCATTGATGACATCACGCATCTCCTTTGCGCCCACGTTCTCATAAATTGCGGAGAACATGATATTGCCCTTGTTGGTCGCTGCAATTTCCGCAAGAATCTTGCCCTCGCTGTCGGTGATGACGCACTTGACCGCATTCGGGTCGGTTGCGGTGGTGTAGATGCAGGACAGGTTCAGCTGTACTTTTGCGCCTACTGTGATGTTGGTATTTACGGCTGCACCGGTACCAGCAGAAGCTGCATTGTTCGCTGCTTCGGGAATCCCCTGTGTTGCGTAAGAAAGCTGTTCTTCCGTCAAGTCGGCGGTCACTAAATTCTCGGTATTGTAGCCCAAGCGAATCTGTGCAGCGGCGCCGTATTTGAGCATATCCACGACCATGGTTTTTAGCTCAGGTGAGGCGGTTTGTCCGTTCAGCCTCGAAAGCAAATATTCCTTCATGGAAGAAGTCTCGATGGTTCTGTAATGTATCTTGCCTTCGGCATCTACGCCGTAAAGGGTTGTCGTGAAGCTGTCACCCATTTCTTTGGCGTTGATACCTTCATAAGACGCTATGTACATTGCAGGCTCGCCGGTTTCGGGATTGCTAAGAATTTTTAGGGGCTGACGCTCCTCAGAATTGCGTGTCGTTCGTTCGTCCACAACGCCATAAGCTGTGCTGACGATCTCGCCGTCTGCCATCTCTTTTTCCACGAGCAAATAGAAATCCTCAAACTCGCTGACTTCACTTGCCGTGATGCTGTAGCTTACTGACATTTCTGCGCCTGCGGAAATATTCATGCTTGGATTTAGACTTTCGTCAAAGAGATGATTGTAGTGGATCGTGGCGGAGGTTAGCGCTGTGTTATATGAATCGATGCTGATGGCATTCCATGCATCCTCTGTTCCGCTGTAGTAAACATCCGTCAGGTTCGCGCAACCGTCGAACGCACGCCAGCCGATACTTGTTACGCTGTCCGGGATTACGATGCTGCTTAAACTGCTGCAACCACTGAATGTGTTTTGATCGATGCTTGTCATGCTCTTGGGGATGGTCACGCTCGTTAGACTTATGCAGTCACGGAACGCATAGTAGCCGATGCTCGTTACGCTGTTGGGGATCGTTATACTTTTCAGACTGCTGCAGTTAGAGAACGCATATTTGCTGATGTATGTTACGCTGTTGGGAATCGTCACGCTCGTAAGGCTGCTGCAGTTAGAGAACGTACTATTGCCGATGTATGTTACGCTATCGGGAATCTTCACACTCGTAAGGCTGCTGCAGTTCGAGAACGCACATCTGTTAATGCCTGTTACGCTGTTGGGAATCGTCACGCTCGTTAGGCTGCAGCAATCATAAAATGTAAAATTGTTGATGTACGTTACGCCGTTGGGGATCGTTACATTTCTCAAGGCAATGCAGCCATAGAAAGCATAATCACTGATGATCGTTACGCTGTCAGGGATGATATAATCTCCGAAATAACCACCGGGACATTGCAGCAGAGTTGTTTTCTCCTTGTTAAACAACACACCCTGATCGTCTGAGCTGTAAGATAGATTTGCATCATCGACCCAAATACCGGTCAGGTTACAACAGTTAGCGAAAGCAGATTTTCCGATGCTTTTGACACTATCGGAAATCGTTACACTCTTTAGGCTCTCGCAGCCATAGAACGCAGACGGACCGATGCTTTTTACACTGTCGGGAATCGCTACACTCGTCAGGCTGTTGCAGTTATAGAACGCTGTTTCCCCGATCTCCGTTACACCGTCGGGGATCCACATATTCTTCAAGCTGCTGCAGTTCAAAAATGCAGATTCGCCAATGCTTTTTACACTGTCGGGAATTGCCACACTTGTCAGGTTCTCACAGCCATAGAACGCAGATTTGCCGATGCTTTTTACGCTGTCAGGAATGGTAATGCTTGTCAGACTATCACAGTTATAGAATGTAGAAGTGTCGATCATTGCTACGCTGTCAGAAAGCGTTACACTCGTCAAAGCGGCGCAGCGATAGAATGCTTCAGCACCAATGATTGTCACACTGTCAGGAATCGTTACGCTCGTCAGACTGCTACAGTTGGAGAACGCAGAAACGCCGATGCTCGTTACACTGTCCGGGATAGTTATGTCCGTAAGACTTTTGCAGTCAGAGAATGTACGAACTCCAATGCTCGTTAAACTGGTGGGAATTGTTACCTTCGTCAGTTTTTCGCAGTAGTAGAATGCCCAATCGCCTATTTCCGTAACACCGTCAGCGATCGTCACGTTCGATAAATTGAGGCACCCACAAAATGCGTTGTCGCCTATGGTTGTTACGCTGCCGGGAATCGTCACGCTTGTCAGACTGCAACAATTCCAGAATGCCCCGTCACTGATGTGCGTTATACCATCGGGAATGATAATATCTGTCGCAAGCACATTGTTTATATATATTTTTTTAGCTGCGGGGTGACTATCAAATGAGATTGTGACCCATGCCAACAGATCATCGATATAAATGCTCATTTGATCGGAGCAAAGCTCGAATGCACACTCACCGATGTGCCTCACGCTGTCGGGAATATATATACTTTTAAGATTGGCGCAATCAAAAAAAGCATAATTACCAATGGACGTTATGCCCTGAGAGATTGTTACAGATTTAATATCATATCGATACTCAAACCAAGGTGTTGAGACGTATTCGTATTTGCCGACCATGTCATAAAAATATTCATATTCATAATCCGGCATATCTCCTTTTCCGTGGATGGAAAGCTCACCACTGCTTTCATTAAACGTCCAATGGAAGCTGTTGTCTTGCGTTGGATTTTCCTCAGAACAGCCGCACCATAAGCAATAGCCATCTGCAAAATTATGCTCTACCTGCCATGTGCCATCGTTCGGGCAGCCACAACTAATGCAACCGTCAATGTCACAGCAAAAGACATGCAAACAAGCATGGGGGCAGTTGTCCTGTGTGATGCTTTGTATTTCGACCTTTTGATGTTGCGTGTTTGCTGACGCCGTTAGTATGGGTATCATGGCAAAAATTACGCAAACAATGATGGCACTAACAATAAAACGCTTCATAAATATACCTCCTGAAAATTCATTCTGTTTCTTTGCTTTTTTAAGATACAGCGCAGATGTTATGAAGTTGTTATGAGAAATAATAATAGACAAAATAATTCATCGCAGAAATTGCAACAGATAGCTGCAATTTCTGCGATGTGCGTAAATATTAAATGTATTAATTTGATTTTGCGGAGATCAAAGCCTTTGCGAGCTGATCGGGGCAGGAGGTGGCTTTCATGCCGCAGGAAATGCCTTGCAGACGGGTGATGACATCGTCAACCTTCATTCCTTCAACAAGCTTGGAAATGCCCTGCGTATTGCCGTGACAGCCGCCGATAAAGCGGACATTTTTGACAATATCTCCGTCAAGCTCGATGACGATCTTGCCGGCACAGGTTCCGGAGGTTTTGTATTCGTACTGCATTTTTGTGCTCCTTTGCTTTTTTTGAAATTATATCATGTTTTTTCTAAATTTGCAAATACTATATTGCATTGCGAAAGGAGAGGGAACATGAGCGAGGAAAAGAACAACACAAATGAACGTATTGAGGACTTAGGCGCAGGCATTACTAAAACCGACAAGGGTACAATATATACTCTAACCATTATTGGACAAATCGAGGGGCATCAGGTTGCGCCTGAGAGTGTGAAAACGACAAAATATGAGCACGTGATACCGCTTTTGGCAACGATCGAGGAGAGCGATGAAATCGACGGGCTGCTATTGCTGCTGAATACGGTCGGTGGCGATATTGAGGCAGGACTTGCGATCTCGGAGCTGATTGCAGGCATGAAAAAACCAACGGTTTCGCTCGTTTTGGGCGGCGGCCATTCTATTGGTATTCCACTTGCAGTGTCAGCGAAAAAAAGCATGATCGCACCGACAGCAAGCATGATGATCCATCCGGTTCGTATGAGTGGTTTGGTGGTAGGCGCGCCGGCGACGTACCACTATTTTCAGCGGATTCAGGAGCAAATTACGGATTTCGTGACACAAAATTCCAACATTACACGAGAAAAATTTTCGGAATATATGATGGCAACAGGTCAGATCGCAACCGATGTCGGTACCATCGTCTACGGCAAGGAGGCGGTGGAAAGCGGACTCATTGATCAAATCGGATGCCTGCATGATGCACTTCAGACTTTGCATGAAATGATAAGAATTCATAGAAATGATGAAAAAGGATAGAAATTTTCAAAAATTTATGATATAATAATCTTTAAGAGTATCCAAACAGACAGAGGAGACTGCACTTGAAGATTTGGGAAGCTATTATTTACGGTATTTTTGGTGGGATCGCTGAGCTGCTGCCGATTTCGTTTTCGGGTCACGCTGTTTTGCTGAGAAATGCGTTTCATATGTCATCACTTACAGATGGCGGCGGCTATTTTGTTCGCGCTGCCATCTGCATTGGTGTTTCATTGGCGATCTATCTATCCTTTCCGATGGAGACAAAACGAATGCTGCGCATGTTTGGTAGAAGGCGTGTGCGCCCTTCGCAGCGTCCGAATCGCCTGCAGCGCAGGAGTTTTATGCTCGGCTGTATTGCATTTTTCATCACGCTGTTCTCGCTATTTTTCTTGGCAGCTGCAGAGCGCATCGAAAGACTGCTTTATGTGATCGTATTCTTTGCCGTCAATGCTGGTATTTTGTACCTCTGCTGCCGTGGCAGAGTTGGCAAGAAGGATGAGAAAACCGTAACGCTTGGGGACATGGTCTTGATCGGCATCATGAGAATGCTGTCGGTATTTCCCGGAATGTCGGCGCTCGGAAGCTCGGTTGCCATCGGACGTGCAAGGGGAATTTCTCTACAGTACAATGTTCGCATTGCCTATATGCTCACTCTTGCATATCAGGCGGTTGTGTTTGTTTTTTACCTGATCCGAGGCTTTGCCTTTGGCTCGTTTAGCACAGGTATCATTTTGCCGTGCCTGTTTGCATTGATTTTCAGTGCGGTGTTCGGCTACTTTGCGATTCAATATTTCAGATATCTGCTGCAACGTGTGAAGCTGAAGGTGTTTGTTTTCTACTGCCTTGAGGTTGCTGCTCTTGCGGCGATCCTCGCCTTGATTAATGCGTAAGGAGATGTGAAATGGCTAACAAAGGAAAATCGAAACGTACATCATCCAAAAAAGAACAGCAAAACCGTCGTGAGCTGATCGCATTGCTGTGTATTGTTTTAGGCATTTTTGCACTGCTTTGCTGCTTCGATGTAGATGCTTTCCTATTAATGCCCTGTGCTGCGCTCATTGGCGGTCTGTTCGGTCAATTGGGCAGATACGTGCTTCCGTTTGTGCTGGTGTACACAGGCATCATTTTGTTCAAGAGCCGTGGGAAATCTGTGCGATTGAGAATTACCTCTACGCTTGCGATCGTGCTGACACTGTCGGCGGTTGTACATTTGGTCACTGCTTTGTTCGGCAGTGATGATGTAGGCTTGAGTATTGCCAAGCTCTATTCCGGTGGCAAGACATGGCAGACAGGCGGATTGCTCCCCGGACTTGTGGCGAATTTGATTTCGCTTGCTTTGTCGAAGGTTGGTGCGCTGATCGTATTTATTTTGCTGCTTGCATTGGAAGTTTTGTATTGCTCGGGAATGACCGTCAATGGCATGATCAATGCAGTTAAGAATGTCCCTGAACCTGAAAGGGAGGAAAAGCAGGGGACGAAGGAGGAACGCTTTGTCAACCGTATTGTCGAAAAGCGTCAGGAGCATAGAAGTCGAAAAATGTCGGCATCCGATATCGATCTTCCTGTGGACGATCCCCCTGTGACAAAGACCAAAAAGGAGAAAAAGGAACGACCGATCTCGCCCGATGAATACATAGAAAAGAAGCGTAAGGAAAAGGACATTTCTGCAGTGGATGTGGAAAAGCAGCAGGTCACGATCGATGAGATCGAACTCAATGAGCCGATGCCGATCGAAAAGTCTGTGATTGCTGAAAAGCCGATTACAAAGCCGATAGAAAAACCGCCTGTGATTGTTGAAAAACCGATAGAAAAGGTCGATCCGATCTCCGGCATGCCGGAATTAAAGCCCGAGAGCGAAAAGCTTAAACGTGGCGAGGCAGAACAGCAGGCGAATGTTATTTCCGAGGAAATTGCGAAAAATACGGAAGCTGCGCCGAGTGAATATGTTTATCCGTCTGTGACGCTGCTTTCGCAGAATCGAGGCAATGCGATCGATGCAACAGGCGAAATGCGTGAAAATTCCAAGCGGCTGGCAGATGCACTCAAGAGCTTTGGCATTGAGCCGCATATCGTCAATGTGATTCGTGGTCCGTCGATCACAAGATACGAGCTGGAGCTTGATCCGGGCGTAAAGCTTTCGAGAATTACGAACTTGTCGGATGATATTGCACTGTCCCTTGGCGCAACGGGTGTGCGCATCTCTGCGATTCCCGACCGCATCTCCGTTGTTGGTATCGAGGTGCCGAATAAGGCGGTCAACACGGTTTATGCCCGTGATGTGATCGATTCTGCGGCGTTCAAAAACAGCAAATCCCGAGTTTCCTTTGCAGTCGGCAAGGATATCAGCGGCAACTGCATCGTTGGCGATATTGCAAAGCTTCCGCATATGCTGATTGCCGGTACGACGGGTTCGGGCAAATCGGTTTGCATGAATACGCTGATCATCTCGCTATTGTATAAATCTCGACCTGATGAGGTGCGACTGATCATGGTTGACCCAAAAATGGTCGAATTGGGCGTTTATAACGGCATTCCGCATCTGCTGATCCCCGTGGTCACCGATCCAAAGAAGGCAGCAGGTGCGCTGCAATGGACGGTAACGGAGATGATGCGCCGTTATCGCTTGATGAGCGAGCAGGGTGTGCGTGATCTTGAGTCGTACAATAAAGCCATTGCAAGCGATCCTGATGAACAGAAGCTTCCGCAGGTCGTTGTTGTGATCGACGAGCTGGCAGACTTAATGCTGGTGGCGGCGAAGGAAGTTGAAGAATCCATTTGCCGTATTGCACAGATGGGACGTGCTTCGGGCATCCATTTGGTCATTGCGACACAGCGTCCGTCAGCGGATGTGATCACCGGCTTGATGAAGGCGAATATTCCTTCCAGAATCGCATTTGCCGTTTCTTCCGCAATGGAATCTCGTATCATTCTGGATACGCCCGGTGCTGAGAAGCTGGTCGGTAAGGGTGATATGCTTTTTGCACCGCTCGGACAGGGAAAGCCCAAGAGAGTTCAAGGCTGCTTCATCAATGAAGATGAGGTGCAGGCAGTCGTCAGCTCAATTAAGGCGCAAACGACAAGCGATTATTCCAGCGAAATCATGGAGCATATCGAAAAACGTGCCGAACAGAGCGGTAAGCACGCTTCTTCCAATGCCGACAGCGCTCAAAGCGCATCGGACAGAGATGGAGATGAGCTGCTTCCGGCTGCGGTCGAGGTGATTTTGGAGACAGGACAGGCTTCTGTCTCAATGCTCCAACGCAGATTGAAGCTGGGCTATGCCAGAGCAGCAAGAATTGTTGATGAAATGGAAGAGAAGGGGATTGTCGGTCCTTTTGAGGGCGCAAAGCCCAGACAGCTTCTCATCACGAAAGAACAGTGGGAGCAGATGCAAAACGGCACCTATGATCCCAATCCTCCTGTGGAGGAGGAAATTCCCTGATTGTAGCCGTCAAAAGACGGATACAAAATAAATTCGCGTTGCATCCGCTTTCGCGGAGCGACAGCAGGAGGTTTTTCAATTGAAGCATTCCCAAATTTCAAAGTACGTTACCCTTGCATTGCTTTCTGCCATCATTGTTGTGTTACAGCTCTTGGCAGGAAGCCTGAAGATCGGTCCGATCTCCTTTACCCTTGTCTTGATCCCAATCGTAGTGGGCTCGGCATTTTACGGTAAGGGTGCAGGCGCTATTCTTGGCGGCGTGTTCGGCTTGATTGTTTACATCGGCTGTGTCAACGGCACAGATGTTGGCGGCAATATTTTATTTAATGCCAATCCGTATATCTGCTTGTTTGTCTGCATGCTCAAGGGCTGTATGTGCGGCTTTTGTGCAGGTGCGGTTTATGCTCTGTGCTTGAAGCTGTTTGCAAACAATCGCTGCAGATCGCAAATTGCTGTCATCTTTTCGGCAATCACGGCGCCGATTGTCAACACAGGTCTGTTTTGCCTGTGCATGGCGTTGTTCTATCAGGATATTTTGGTCGAGTGGGCAGCAGGCGAGAACGTTTTTGTCTACATGATCGTGGGTCTGACCGGAATCAACTTCTTGGTCGAGCTGGGAATCAACCTTGTTTCTGCACCGGCGATCACAACGATCATTCAAGCGGTCAAAAAACGTAGATAATATAGTTTATACCAATCACCAATTAAAATGAGTGTTTTAATCGGCGATTAGTATTAATCCCATGGAGCAAAGTACGCTCCATGGGATTTTTATTTTGTAAAAGATGGATGCTGAAAGCCGTGGAACATCTCATGGACCATTTTTGATGCCAAAATCTTCGGGTCGATTTCATCGCTGACGTTCCAAATGGCGATCCATTCACCGCGATAATTGATTGCGGTGTTGGCAAGAAAATCGTTTGTTTTTTTGATCATCTCACCGTCAAAACAGCACAGCTCCTGATCATAAAGCGCAAATCTAAGTGGCGCAAATCCGTCCCAAAGACTTGAAAAATCAACCTTATCAACCTCGGCTTTTACGAGATGATACAGATTGCAAAGTTGCTGTTGCGTCATGGCAACAACCTCCTTCTTTGCAAAAATTTTAACATTATTTACGTTTTCTGTCAATATTTGTAGTTGACAATCGACCGAAAAATTGGTATATATGTCTTTGGATTTTTTATGCTTCGGAGGTCTCGCAGATGCAGACATTTCGTAAAGTTCAAGATTACATCGTGATCATTTTTGCGGCGCTTTTATTAGCGTTTAGCTACCATATTTTTGTTTATCCGAATGAATTTGCACCCTCGGGAATCCCCGGCATTGCAACGATGATACAGCATACCACGGGCTTTTCTGTCGGTTTTCTCACGTTCTTGGTCAATATTCCACTGCTTTTGATCGTGCATCGCTGGGTCGATTCGGAATATGTGATCCATACGACGGTTTTTGCGGTCGTTTTTTCCGGTTTCTTGGTCTGCTTGGATCATATCGATCTGAGCATGCTGATCTATGAAACGGATAACAGCATGATCTTAGGACCACTGACGGGCGGTGTGATCAGTGGATTTTGCTATGGCATTGTGATGCGCAGAAATGGTTGCACGGGCGGATCTGACCTGATTGCGGCGTGGATACACCACCACAAACCACAGATGAACCTGCTTTGGGTACTCTTTGCGTTCAATGCTGTTGTGGCAAGCGTATCTTATTTTGTCTATGATTTTAAGATCGAGCCTGTTATCTTGTGCCTGATGTACTGTTTTATTTCCAGCAAGGTTAGCGATATGATGCTCAAGGGCTTCAAGGAAGCTGTGAAGTTTGAGATCGTAACCGAGCAGCCAAAAGAACTGAAAATGGCGATCATGGAAACGCTTCACCATGGTGTAACGGAAATTTCGGCAGTCGGTGGCTTCACGAATCAAAACAAGACCCTCTTGATCTGTCTTGTGAACAAGCGCCAGATCGTCGAATTTCAGAAAATTTTGGAGCAATTCCCCGGCAGCTTTGCCTATCTTTCCGCCGTGAAGGAAACGATGGGTAATTTCAGCAGATCGAAATGATGCCGCTACAACATGAAGAAAATTATGACAGTTGGATTGAAAAGCCTGCGCTTATGCAGGTTTTTCTTTTTTTATGACAAAAAATATGGTATAATAATATTTGAGGTGATATGAAGTGCTTCGAATTTGGTTATCGACAGACAGAAAATTGAACAGCAAAAGAATTTTTGATGAAATATGCAGCAATAAAATACAGGGACAGATTTTGCTTGTTCCGGAGCAGTTTTCACATATGGCGGAAAAGCAGCTATGCCAAATTGGCGGTCCGCAGATCAATCGATATGCGATTGTGCTGAGCTTTTCACGCTTGGCAACTCGTGTGTTTTCGCTCTATGGAGGCGGTGCACAAACGCAGACGGATGCAGCAGGCAAGCTGCTTTTGATGTCGCTTGCGGTCGAACAGGTGCGCTCACGATTGAAGCTATATGCCAACAGTGTGGACAAGCCGGCGTTTTTGCTTAAATTGATCGACACGATCGAGGAGCTTCGCAGCTTCTGCATCAGCGCTGAAAAATTGAGATCGACAGCCCTTGCACTGAGCGGTGTTTTGGCTGTGAAGGCAGAAGAATTCTCGCTTTTGATGGAGAGCTATGACAGCGTTTGTGCAAATTTGGGACAAAATCCCGAGAGCCGCTTGACAAGGCTTTTGCATATGCTTGATGAGTGTGATTTTGCGCAGGGGAAAAAGATTTATATTGACGCTTTTTCGGATTTTAACGGCGTTGAGCGGGAAATCATTGCGGCACTGCTAAACGGTGGTGCGGAAATTACGGTTGCGTTTCACTGCGATGATCTGTACTCCGATGCGCAGCAATTTGTCTCTGCGAGAAATGCTGCCAAATCGTTGGAGCAGATTGCCGTAAAGCAGGGGATCAAAACGCAGATCTCAAGATTGGCTGCACCGGAGGAAGGCGCACTGAAAAGATTGAAAGCACAGCTTTTCGGTGGAAATACGACGCCATACGAGGCACAAACGGAGGAGATCGTTTTCATTGAAGGAAGCGGCGCAGTGGAGGAGTGCAGAAACGCCGCAGGCGAGATTTTGAAGCTGATCGAAGGCGGTGCACGTTACCGTGATATTACCATTGCCTGTGCTGATTATGATACATATCAGCCGATTTTGGAGACGATTTTCAGACGGGCAAAAATCCCTGCATATTACGCTGGCGATACAGATATTCTGCGCCATAAGGTCGTGCATATGCTTCTGTCTGCCCTAAAGGCAGCGGCGGGGTCAATGGATACGGAAACGGTGCTGCTGTATTTGAAATCGGGCTTTTTGCCGATCAAAAGCGAACGCTGTGACCGCATAGAAAATTATATTTTGATGTGGGATATTCAGGGCTCACAGTGGCAGCAGGAGTGGAAAAAAAGTCCGTTTGGAATTTCAGATACAAATACAGTGCCGATAGAACCGCTTTTGCAAGAGCTTAACGAGGATCGAATGATTTGCATTATGCCGCTTGTCCGCCTGAGAGAGAATCTGAGAGCTGCCAAAAATACGGCACAGATGCTGCAAGCTTTCAGCGCATTTATGGACGAAATCAAGCTCAACGAACAGCTAAATACAATCGCTCATGGGCTGTTCGAACAAAAACAGCTTCAAAAGGCGCAGCAATATGCGCAGGTCTATTCTATCATTTGCAGGCTCTTGGAGCAGATGTACGGTGTCTTGGGCACGAGTGTACGTTCCCCCGAGGGATTCTATCAGATATTCAAAACGGCACTGAGTCAATGCGCTGTCGGTACGATTCCCTCAACGCTGGATAGCGTGAATGTCGGAAATCTGCTTTCTCAGCGCAGAGGAGACAGCCGTTATCTGTTTTTGCTCGGTGCCAACGAAGGCGCGTTCCCGTCGTCGCAGAGCAACAACACGCTTTTGACAGACGAGGATCGCACTCAATTGTGGAACAATGGTATTCAGCTTGCGCCGCGAGTGATTGGTAACTTAGATCGTGAAATTGCAGCGATTGCAGGCGTGTTAGAGGTTCCGTCAGAGCGTATCTATTTCGGCGGCATTCAAGGCCGAGAGGCGTATTATCTTTTGCGGGCAAGAAAGCTATTTCCGATGGCAAGATGCTGCGCAGATGATCGCGCATTGACGCAGCGCTCTGAGAGAGATTATCTCAATGAGATCGTGAAAACACCGAGCGCCTGCGAGGGTGAAAATGACATTTGCCGTAAGGCAAGAGAGCTGACGAAAAAGCATGAGCTTGGCAGCTTGAAGGAAGAAACGGTCAGCCGTCTTTACGGCAAGGAGCTGCATCTTTCTTCGTCAAAGATCGACAAGATCGCTTCGTGCCGCTTCTCCTATTTTTTGGAATACGGCTTGAAAGCGCAGGAGCGAAAGCAGGCAAAAATGGATCCATCGACCTTCGGCACATTTGTGCATGATGTGCTGGAGCATACCTGCAAGCAGGTGATGGCTGAGGGTGGCTTCCGTGCGGTTTCGCAGGAGCGCACGCTGGAAATTGCGCATGAGAGAATGCTTTGGTATACAAGTGAGATCTTGGCAGATCTGTGGGAGAGCGAGCGTGCAGAATATCTTTTCAGACGCAGCTTTTCAGAGGTTTTCGAGACGGTGAAGCAGCTTTGGCAGGAAATGTCCGTCAGCGCATTTGAGCCGAGATGGTTCGAGTTAGAATTTGGCAGCGGAAAGACAATGCCGTCTGTGAAAATTGTCGGAGAAAAAATGACGGCATATTTGGACGGCGTTGTCGATAGGGCAGATGTTTGGCATGAAAAGGACCGTGCATATGTGCGTGTTGTGGATTATAAAACGGGCAAGGCAAGCTTCTCCATGGAGAAGATTCTGATCGGTGTCGGTTTGCAGATGCTTTTATATCTGTTTGCGCTTCGCAAAAACGGAAGGCAGTTATCCGATGAGGATTTGAACTGTGCCGGTGTGATGTACTTTCATGCGAATATGAAACGGGTGACGATCTCGGGAAAATATGACCCAGCGCTTGAAGAAAAGTGCTTGGAGCGTGAGCGCAGAAGCGGCATGATCTTGAACCGTGAGTCTGTTCTTGATGCGATGGAGCCGAGAGAAGAGCCGATCTATCTGCCCCAACCGCAATACCATGCGACAAAGGAACAGTTTGATCAGTTGGAGGCTTTTGTGATGCGTACGGTGGGAGTATTTGCCGATGAGCTTGCTGATGGTATTGTCGATGCCAATCCGTATTATATCGATGAATATTCCAACGCCTGCGGAAGATGTTCTTATGCGGAAATTTGTCAGGATAAGTTTGAAAAACGCTGGATCTCAACGATCAAGGATCCGGCAGAATTTTGGACAGCAGTGGAGGAGGTGTAAAAGATGGAGGAGATCGTTTTAACCGATGAGCAGAAGGCGGTGATCGATAACCGCGGCGGCATTTTGCTTGTTTCGGCAGCAGCAGGCTCGGGCAAAACAAAAGTTCTGATCGACCGTGTGTTGAAATATGTTTGCGAGGGCTGTAATATCGATCAATTTTTGCTTATTACATTTACACAGGCGGCGGCAGCGGAGCTGCGAGGTAAAATGATCGCCCAGCTCAGCAAGCTGCTGACGCTTGATCCGTCGAACCGGCATTTGCAGCAGCAGATGAACCGTGTGTACCTTGCGCAGATCTCCACGGTGCACTCGTTCTGCGGCAGCCTGCTGCGTGAATTTGCGCATGAGCTGGAGCTTCCGTCGGATTTCAGAACGGCAGATGATATCGAATCCAATCAGCTGCGTGAAAAAGCAATGAAAAAAACGCTCGAAGAATTATATGCTGACTTGAGCGATGCACAAATTCTTGCGGCGCTGGAGCGGTTGGGCGCAGGCAGAGATGACCGCAATCTACCGAGTTTGATCTTTGATGTTTATGACAGCGTGCAATGCTGGAAGGATCCGCAGGGCAGGATCGCTGAATTGGAAGAGAGCGTCTTGATCGAGGATTGCGACGACCCGACGCAAACTGTTTGGGGCAAATACCATTTTGACAGCCTTAAGGGTGCAATTGCAGAGTATGAAGACTCCATAGCACGTGCCCTGGAGCTTATTGCCACAGATGATACGCTTCAGCCCTATGCGGAAAATTTCCATGACGATCTGAAGCTGATTTTGGATCTGAAATCGGCACAGACATGGAGTGAGCTGCAACAATTGCCCTTTGAGTTTGGACGCCTCAAAACCGTGCGAAAGGTTATGGATAAGGAAACGCAGGAACGCTTAAAGACCATGCGCAAAGCGATCAAGGATGACCTAAAAAACCGCATGAGCATTTTTATGCTTTCTGCCCAAGATGTTTTGGAGGAAATTCGAGTGACGAGCGAGGCAATTTGCGGCTTGCTGAAGCTGGTCAAGCGCTTTGCTTCGCAATATCAAAAAGAGAAGCGCACGAACCGTGTGCTGGATTACAACGACTTAGAACATGAAACGCTAAAACTTTTGCTTCGTAAGGATGGCAGCGTGAGCGTAACGGCGCAGCAAATTGCCAAACGCTACGTCGAGGTCATGGTGGATGAATATCAGGATACCAATGCCGTGCAGGACACGATTTTCAGAGCGCTGACGCAGAAGGGAAACCTGTTCATGGTCGGCGATGTGAAGCAGTCGATCTATCGTTTCCGCATGGCAGATCCTACAGGCTTTTTGAATCGTTATGAGGCGTATGCGGACTACAAGGAGGCGAAGGACAATGCGCCCAGAAAGATCCTGCTGTCTGAAAACTTCCGTTCAAGTCCCGAGGTGTTGTCAGCGGCAAATGATGTGTTTCGTCTTTTGATGTCGAAGCGTGTCGGCGGCTTGAAGTATGGCGATGCCGAAGCGCTTCGAACGAAAGCAAATCGCCATGGCGGCATGCCCATTGAGCTGCATTGCTTGAATATGGACAACGTTTCACGGGAAGAACACGTTTCCAATGACGAAGTTGAGGCGGAATTTGTTGCAAAACGCATTCATCAGATGCTGCAAGATGGCGAAACCATCCGAATCGGCGAGGAAGAACGGCCTATTGCTGCCGATGATATTGCGATTTTGATGCGTGGTGTAAAAAAGAGTGCACCGATCTATATTTCGGCGCTCAAGCGCTATGGGATCACCTGCATCTGCGGAAACGAGAATATCTTCGATAACGAGGAGATCGGTGTTTTGATCTCCCTTTTGAAGGTTATAGACAATCCTTATCAGGATATTCCGCTGCTTCATGTGCTGTTTTCGCCGCTGTTCCGTTTTACAGCCGATCAGGTAGCGAATGTTCGGGTACAACTGAAAAAAGCGCCACTTTACGATGCACTTTGCATCAGTGATGCAGGCAGCTCGTTTGTCAAAGAACTGACGGCGTTGCGACAGATCGCCATGCAGGAGGATATCCAAACGCTTTTGGCGCAGATCGATGAACGCCTTTACCTGCGTGCGATCTATCCGAATTGCGAGCAGAGCTTTGATAAGCTTCAGCAGCTTGCCAAAGGCTATGAAAGCGCAGAACGCTATGGACTTTCAGGGTTCTTGCAATTTTTGGAGATTCAGAAGAAAAAGGGCGTCAGCACCGAATTGATCGCACAGAAGGACGCAGTGCGCATTATGACGATGCACAAGTCCAAGGGCTTGGAATTTCCGGTGGTATTTCTTGCCGGGCTAAATAAAAAATTCAATGATACGGATCTCTATGAGGATATTTTGGTGGATTCGAAGCTTGGAATTGCATCGAAGCTATTTGATCCTAAAAGCGCTACCATTTACACGACGATTGCGCATGAAGCGATTTCCGATCGGATCAAGAAGGATAACCGCAGCGAGGAAATGCGAATTTTGTATGTTGCGATGACTCGCGCAAAATGCCGATTGGTCATGTCGTTGTGCGGAAAGAGAATTGGTGGTAAAATTAAGAAAATCGCTGAGCGTATGACAATGCCGCCTTTGGAATCGTATGTTGGAAGCGCACAGTGTCTGGGCGATTGGCTCTTGATGTGCGCCATGACTCGCTCGGAGGCAGGGGAGCTGTTTTCCGTTGGTGGTTACAGCACATTTAGACGGGTGACGGAGTATCCTTGGAAGATTGCTTATCACGATGCTGCGCTGCTGCTTCCGCTGAAGGAGGCTTGTGGGCTGGAAGAAGGCAAGAGCGCAGAACGAACGCTGATAACCTTCGATTATCCTCATGCAAATGCTGTGACCCTGCCGGAAAAGCTCACGGCAACACAGCTCAAGGGCAGAGCGATTGATGAAGAGCTGCCACAGCTGACGATCGATGCGCCTCAGCTTCGATTTGATAAGCCTTCCTTTGAAGAAAAGAAAAAGCTTTCTGCCACACAGCGAGGTACCGCCATCCATCTTGCCATGGAGCATATTCGCTATGACAAATGCACGAGTCGTGAGCAGCTCGAGCTTGAGATGAAACGTTTGGTCGAGCAGGAACGCCTTACACAGGAACAGGCAGATGCGGTTCCGCGTGAAAAGCTGCTTCGCTTTTTCACTTCAACGCTTGGACAGAGAGTTTTGCATGCTGAAAATACGGTGCGGGAGTTTAAGTTTGCGATTTTGGACGATGGTGCGCTTTATGCCGATGCACTTGCAGGGGAGCAGGTCATGCTGCAGGGTGTTGCGGATTTTTGCATCATCGAAGACGATGGGATCGTGATCATTGACTTCAAATCGGACCGCATCGAAGCAGGTTGCGAGACGGAGCGTGCTGAGCGGTATCGAGGTCAGATAGATGCCTACAGTCGAGCGCTGAGCAAGATTTTTGAAATGCCGGTCAAGGAAAGATTTTTATATTTCTTCGCAACAGACAATGCCTTTGCTTTATAAGTGCCGCTTTATAGTGCATTCAAACAATAAAATCGAGAAATATTGCTTTTTTTCTGTGGACATTTTTCAGATGTAATGGTATAATCATACAGTCAAGAGCTATATTCACTTGCAAAAATTTTTCAAAGGAGAGATATTATGCGAAAAACATTTAGAAAGCTCCTTGCAGCAGCGCTGGTTTTGATCATGTTGCTCACCCTGCTGCCGCTTCAGAGCTTTGCGGCGCATTCGCATACCAACGAGGAAACTGCAATGACTGCAACCCGCAGCATCAGCGCAGGCACCTACGTTTTGGCTGCGAATGTCAACGGGACTTATTATGCCTTGCCCAACAGCTTTGCCATGACCAATGGTAAGATCCTGGGTGAACAGATCACCTTGACCAATGGTACGGTTTCCGATACTGTTGCGGCGAATTATTCGGTTACGATCGCTGCTTCGGGCACGAACTTTACCATCTACAATGGTACAAGCTATCTGAAGTACTCCAGCGGCACAAATCTCTCCACAGCAACGACCGCTTACGAGTGGACCATCAGTGCAGGCACCAACGGTAGCTACAGAATCGTCTCTGCTGCAACTACGAGCAGAGGCATTGTGTTCCGTGCCGGCTCGTATAACCAGTTCGGTGGCTATGCGGTCAGCAACGCAACGGCGACCTCAACGGAGTATTATGACGTTGAGCTGCTGCCGATCAGCACCGGCGGCGATTCCGGCGACACGGGCGGCGATACCACCGAGAGCGTCGTCAGCACGGTGAATATTGAAAATGGTCAGTATGTCATCGCTGCGAATGTTGACGGTACATATTATGCTATGTCCACCACCTTTGGCGCAAAGGTCACAGGTACCGCCATTACGGTAACTGACGGAACGGTTGCGCAGGAGGATGCGGCTGCTTATGCTGTGACCATCACTGCGGTCGGCAGCTACTATACGATCCAAAGCGGCAGCAGCTATCTTTCCTATGTCAGCTCGACCAATCTCGGTTCGAGCACGACGGCATACAACTGGGCGCTGATCGAGGGCGTGAACGGCACCTACCGTGCAGTGGCTTCGACAGATAATACCCGTGGTTTGATCTTCCAAAAAACGACAGAGTATACTCGCTTCGGCGGCTACTCCTTGAGCAATGTCACTGCCGGTGCAATCGGTTATTTTGACATTGAGATCCTGCCGATTGCCGATGGCGGCACGACCGATACACCCACGGCACCGTTGATCGAAGACGGTGATTATGTCATCGCAGCACACATCAATGGTACTTATTATGCCATGGGCAATTATTTCTCGGAAAAAATCAACGGTACCGGCATCACCGTTTCCAATGGCTGCGTAACGACAGAGAATGCAACGGATTATGTCGTAAGCATTGCTGCCAACGGTGATTACTACACCATCAAGAATGCCACAGGCTATTTGAGATATGTCAGCGGTACGAATTTGGGCTACAGCGCTTCAACGGCTTATGATTGGAGTATCACCGCAGGCACCAACGGCAGCTATCGTATTTCTGCTGCGTCAACACTGTCTGCAACGACCGTCAGAGCGCTTGCTTACCGTGCGGAGGATTACCACACCTTCGGCGGCTACGCTGCAAGTAACATTGCAAATCAGCCGGATAATTATTTCGATGTCGAGCTGCTTCCGGTCGGTGATCCTGCAGATTATGTAAAAACAACATTTACACTGGTATCGGCTTCATCACAGATGACCGCCGGTGATTATGTTATCATCTCGCAGGCGATCAACAGCAATAATGCTTTCTACGCAATGACTACCTCGCAGGAGCCGGGCTATTATTATATGACTTCAGATCTCCTGCCCAATACGACCCTTCCGCAGAGCATTACGCTTTACGCCAAGGATCTTGCCGATTATGTTTGGACCATGACAGGCAGCCGCACGAGCTTCACAATGAAAAACAGCAGCGGCAGCTACCTTGCAAACAGCGCTTCTGCGGCAAGACTGAATCTAAGCACGACAGCAACCACCTGGGCTGCAAGTGCATATTCTACAACGAAACACGGCTTCCACTTCAAAGCCAATAACTATTACATCTCTTTACGAGATGACAGCACTACCACCGGCGCAAACGGCTATCCCATGTTCGGCGGTGTTGCGGTTACTACTTCGCCTGCCGGTCATATTTATTTGAACCTCTACAAGGCGTGCAGCCACAGCTCGGTTAGCACACAGGCGATCCCTCAGACCTGCATTGAAAGCGGCGCGTCCACCACGACCTGCGATAGCTGCGGCGAGGTGATCTCCTGGACGAGCTATCCGGCAACGGGTCACAGCATCGTCTATTCGCCCGACACGGAGACGACCCATTTGATCTCCTGTGAGACCTGCGGCTATGAAGAGGGAACGGAAAACTGTATTTATTCCAATTTGGCTTGCTACCTCTGCGGCAATGCTGAGCCCGAAAATGACTATTCCGGTAGATATTATTTTGCCGCTGTCCGTAGTGCGGCTTCGAGTACTTATCATTACATGACCTTTGATCTGGTCGGAAGCAGCACAAGACGTTATGCTTCTGAGGATTCCGGCTTGACGACATTGCCCAGCGTGATCACGGCACCTGTTTCCAATAAGGTCTATGTTATCGAGAAAAACGAGGCAGGAACCTACCGAATTTTTGCGGAAGGCCTTGCTGGCGATAACTGCCTTGCGTGGGAAGTTGATGCAAATGCGAGTGAAAACTCCGGTGCTTTTGCAGATACCTTCAATGCCTATGAGCTGACCATCGGCTTATCCGGTGAGGCAGGCGACGGCAATAAGATCGTCAATATCTATTTTGTCGAAAACGAGCTGCCAAGATATTTGTCACTGAACAATACCACAGGTAACAACTATTTTGCATGGTACACCAATGCCAGCTCGCAGCGTAAGGACATCGTTTTGCTGCCTGTTGAGGGCGAGGCAACGTGCCTGCATACCAACCGCACTACGGTTGTGACAGAGCCGACCTGCCTTGCCAACGGCGTTGAGATGATCTACTGCGCAGACTGCGGCGTGGTTGTCGGAGAGAACGAGCTGTTGGCATCGGGTCATGCACTGCAATATCAGTGGATCGAGGAAGGCTGGCATTATGTAACGTGCGCAAACTGCGACTATTCGTTAACGGAAGAGTGTACGCTTGTCGGTGAGGCTTGCGTATATTGCAGCGGCGGCGATTTGGAATGCTTCCAGCTTGTAACGAGCGCTGCGGATTTGACGACGGATCGTTATATTATCATTGCACAGGCAACTCAGGGCGATTATGTCGGCAACTATACCTATTACGGTGTTGGTCTGCAACAGGACAGCAATCATAATGCGCTGAGCAGCTTCGGTATGAATTTTGACACCCTTCCGACGGAGATTTATCTTGAAGGCTCCGATACTGCAAATCTGGTTTGGAACCTGACCGGTTCTGCTTCCGGTTTTACTCTGACAACGGATTCGAGCAAGTCTCTCTATCATAATACAGGCAATGATTTGTTCCTCGGAAGCTATACGGCAACGACATGGACGGCAGATTTCAGCACGACAGAAGGTCATTTTGCTGTCAAGCATGACAGCGCATACTACCTCTCGCTCAGAACCGATTGGGACACTCTGGATGATACGGATGTCTATTCTCCGCTGGTAAACTGCGTTAATAATACGAATACAGGCAACTATAAGATGTTCTTCTTCAAGAAGTATGACGGCTGCCTGCACCAAAACACGAACACAACGCTGGTAGAGCCGACCTGTACCAAAGCAGGCTCGGAGGTGGTCATTTGTCTGGATTGCAATCAGGTCATTACTTCTGAGACGCTTGAGGCTTACGGTCACGATCCTGCTGCTTTCGAGGCAACGGAGGCAACCTGCGAGGTTAGCGGTAATCTTGCGTATTGGTACTGCGCAGATTGCGATACCTACTTCTCTGATGAGCTTTGCTCCAAAACGACCACGCAGGAGGCAATTGCGATCCCTGCACTCGGACACTCCTGGGACGACGGACAGATCACAACATCTCCGACCTGCACAGCAGAAGGTGTTATGACCTACACCTGCTATGTCTGCACAGGCACAAAGACTGAGGCGATCGCAGCAGCAGGGCACTTCTATACCCGCGTGATTACTGCCCCGACTTGTACGGCGCAGGGCTATACGACGCATACCTGCACGGGCTGCGGTGACAGCTATATTTCCAATTATACCGATCCCTTTGGACATCTTTATTCCTATGTGAATAACAACAACGGTACGCACCTTGCTTCTTGTACAAGAGGCTGCGGCTATAGTGTTACCGAGGATTGCGTTTTTGAAAACGGCACCTGTGTTTGCGGCGCTACGGAAGTAGAGGAATGCGCACACAGCAGCACAAAGTCTGTTGTCACCAATGCAACTTGTACAACGGCAGGCTCTGTTGCTGTCATCTGCAACACCTGCGGGCAGACCATCAGCACTACTGTGATTGCTGCAACGGGACACACGATCACCGAGGTTGCGGCAAAGGCTCCGACCTGTACGGAAAACGGCTTTAACAAGCACTGGTACTGCGCAAGCTGCGGCACCTATTTTGCCGATGCTGCGGGCAATTATTCGCTGCCTGCATCGTTTGCGGTGATCGCTCCGACCGGCCATAGCATTGTCTATACCAACAACGGTTCGACCCATACGATCACCTGCTCCAACGGCTGCAGCTACAGCATCACTGAGGGGCATACCTATGCGGAGGATAATACCTGCGTTTGCGGCGCTGTTTACAGCAATGAGCCGACGTATGAGCTTGATCCCAATTTGAGCTTCACCATGGATATTTCTGTGGGAGCTGAAATGACCGTCAGCTACACCCTCATGGGAAGTATCGTCAATTCTTACGAGGATTTCTATCTTCAGGTCACCAAGGACGTTGCAGGTGGCGATCCGGTTGTCACGACCTACGGTATCACTGAGGATCGTGAGGCAATGACGGTGAAATACCATCCGACAACGGGTGAGGCAGTGCTTTATCAGGCGACCTACAAGGGCATTTATGCCAAGGAGATGGGAGATAACTTCTCTACGGTGCTCTATGCTGTTGCTTCCGATGGCACGATCCACTACAGTGCCACATCAATAAGTTCGATCAAGGATTACCTTGTCGAGAAGATCAACGCCAGCGGTTCCATTGCCGAGCTGAAGACGATGGCAGTGGACATGCTCAAGTACGGCGCAGCGGCACAGATCCGTCTAAGCTATAATACAGACAATCTGGTGACGGATGACCTGACGCAGGCGCAGCTTGCATACGGAACGCAAACCATTCCCGAGGCAGTTGATAAGACGGCTACCGCAGGCAGCGGCAATGCGCTGAATGCAAGCATCAGTGTCACATCGAGAGTTCTTTTGAATCTGTCCTGCGTCTATACTGTGTCGGACAGCTCGAATTTGAAGTTTGTTGTCATGGATGCGACAGAAGGCGAGATTCTTGCTGAGCTTCCCGCGACAGTTGCCGGCGGTGTATTCTGCAAGGGCGTGTTCGATGAAGTCGGCGCGAAGCAGATGAGAAGAACGATCACGGTCACGCTGTTTGATAACGGCTTACCGGTTTCTCAGATGCTGACATGGAGCGTTGAAAGCTATGTTGCTCAGGTTCGGGCAAAGTCGAATGTCACTGCCGATGAGCTGAACATGGTCAATGCGATGCTGACGTACGGCGATGCTGTTGCAGCATATATGACTGCGATCGGAAAATAAAATATCATTTTTGCGGATGAGGTCGCTTGACCTCATCTGCTTTTTTGAGAAAAAGAATCAATATTTTCAGGTTTGATCATTTTTTGTGTTGAGAATTTATGAAATTAATGGTATACTAAATAGGATAGTATACTTTTGAGGGATTGTATGAACGAACCGACCTATCACCTGAGTGGTGTCATGCGGTCGCAAGATGCGTTGCCTGCGGATTTTGACGGTCCGCTGGACGTGATCCTGCTTCTGCTGAGTAAAAACAAAATAGAGATTCAGGATGTCAGCATCACATCGATCCTGGAGCAGTATTTGGCATATCTCGACGAGATGAAGCGTCTGGACATGGAGATTGCAAGCGAGTTTATTGCCATGGCATCGCACTTAATGCTCATTAAGACGAAAATGCTTCTGTCTGCTGCTGAGCGTGAGGAAGCAATGAGTGAGATGGAGTTGTTGATCCGTTCCCTGGAGGAACGTCAGAGAGCGGAGGCGTATGAGCAGATCCGCAAGGCGATTGCTTTCTTGGAACCGAGAAACGAGATCGGCTGCAATCTGTTTGTCAAGCAGCCGGAGCCATATCAGCCTGATACGACGTATCGATATCAGCACGAGCCTGAGGATCTCCTCCGGTCGTTTGATGCAATTCAGGAGCGCAGTGAGCGCAAGCTGCCGCCACCGATTGCAAATTTCCAGGGCATTGTCGGTGCTGAGCCGTATCCTGTGACGAAAAAAGCGGCACAATTGTTAAAGCGTCTTTTGATGCGAGGCGTGAGCAAATTGCGCAGCCTGTTTAAGGGAAGTAAGACGAGAAGTGAGATCGTAGCAACATTTTTGGCGGTGTTAGAGCTTTGCCGTTTGCGCTCGATCAGACTTGAGGAAGATGAGAACGAAGAATTAAACGTCCACTTCTGCAAGATGCCGGACGATGAGATGGAGGAAATCGATGGAACGAGCGGAGCTGAAGCGAATCTTTGAGGCGATCCTTTTTGCCGCAGGAGAGAGCGTAGAGACGGAGCGAATCGCAAAAAGTGTCGGCTGCGATCCCGAGGAGATCGATGCGGCAGCGCAGGAATTGATGGATGAGCTGGCGTTTGAGCGTCGAGGAATCCGTGTTGTGCACCTGGATAAGGCGTATCAAATGTGTTCTTCGGGCGAAATGGCAGAATATGTGACAAAGACGCTGGAGACACGCAAGCCGCCGAAGCTCTCTGCATCTCAGCTTGAAACATTAACGATCATTGCCTATTATCAGCCTTCGACCAAGGCTTATGTGGAGCAGATCAGAGGCGTGGACAGCTCATACAGTGTCGGTGCGCTTTTGAATAAGCATTTAATCGAGGAATGCGGACGCTTGAATGTTCCCGGACGTCCGATCTTGTATCGTACGACCCCTGACTTTTTGAGAACATTTGGTCTGGAGTCACTCGACGAACTCCCAGAGATTGAAAAAATGCAGTTTGGCAAAACGCAATTGCCGGAAGAACCAAAGGAGGCTGCTGAAAATGGCGAAAAAGGTATCTGAAATTTTGAACGAATCGATGTCAAAGGTTCGTGATATGGTCGATGCAAATACCGTTGTCGGAACACCCATGCAGGTAGCCGGCGATGTAACGCTGATCCCGATTTCGAGAATCAGCTTTGGTATTGCCTCCGGTGGTGCCGATTTTGCATCTAAGGAAACACCGACAGGAACTTTTGGCGGTGGAGCAGGCTGCAGCGTGAAGATCGTCCCGGTAGCGATGATCATCATTCAGGCAGACCGTGTGCGGATGCTTCCGATTGACGAGCCTGCGAGCACAGCGGCTGAACGTGTGGTGGAGCAGCTGCCTGCGCTTGTGGATAAGCTCTCTGAGCTGATTCACGGCAAACAGACGGATATTTCCGAGATTTAACATGCGTAATTACGCATCATCGGCGTAAGCTAATCATGGTGATGCGTTATGTTTAAGAAGTTTACTTTCAGAACGGCAGCGATTTTCCTTGCTGCCGTCCTTTTACTGTTGCCTGTGAAGGCAACACCTGAAAATTCGGCTCGTTCCTGCATTTTGATCGATGCTGATACCGATAGAGTGATTTATGAAAATTGTGCTGATACACGCTCCTTGATCGCAAGCACGACCAAAATTATGACAGCGATGGTCGTTTTGGAGCATCAGCCGCTGAATAAAACCTTCATAATTCCACCCGAGGCAACAAATATTGAAGGCTCTTCGATGTATCTCAAGGCTGGAGAGTGTTTGACGGTGGAGGAGCTGCTTTATGGTATGATGCTGCATTCAGGCAATGATGCGGCGATTGCATTGGCTCTGCTGACAGCAGGGAACGTGGAAGAATTTGTTGTCCTGATGAATTTGAAAGCGCAAAAATTGGGGCTGAAGCAAACGCATTTTGAAAACCCCAACGGCTTGGATGGAGATCAGCACTATTCGACTGCAAGGGATTTGGCGAAGTTGACGCAGTATGCGTTGCAAAATGAGGATTTTTGCAGGATCGTTTCGACAAAAAGCATTCAGGCAGCAGGCAGAAGTTTAAGAAATCATAACCGTCTTTTGTGGCTCTGTGATGGCTGCATCGGCGTAAAAACAGGATATACAAAGGCTGCCGGTCGAATTTTGGTCAGTGCCGCAAGAAGAAATGGTCGTTGCTTGATTGCCGTGACGATTTGCGACGGAAACGATTGGCAGGACCATCTGAGATTATATGATTATGGCTTCGGGCAATATCAAAATACAATGGTCATCGAAGAGAACGAGATCGTTGCGCAAATGCCGATGATGGATGGAAGCACGCTGCCTTTGAAAGCTGGAGAATCGTTGGAGCTTTTTCTTTGCGAAAATGAGACGATTGAGGTTCGGCTTGAGATGCCGCAATTTGCTTTTGTAAAAGGAGAAGAGGGCAGTTATGCCGCACAGGGCGGCGTATATTTGGGGACGAAAAAAATTGCACAGATCCCACTTCTGTGGGGATAGGAGGCAATATTGGAACGGATACAAAAAATCATAGCCGCACGTGGGATCGCTTCTCGACGTGCGGCTGAAAAGCTGATCGAAGATGGGCGAGTTACCTGCAATGGAAGAACTGTGCATTTGGGCGATCAAGCTGATGAAGTGAAGGATAAAATTGCCATTGACGGACAAATTTTGCCATCGGTCGAAGAAAAGGTCTATTTAATGCTCTATAAGCCGAGAGGTTACGTTACGACCATGTCCGACGAACGAGGAAGAAAAACGGTGGCAGATTTGGTCGATTGCGGATGCAGAGTCTATCCCGTCGGACGGCTCGATGCGGCATCGGAAGGGCTTTTGCTGTTCACAAATGACGGCGAGTTTGCAAACCGTCTGATGCATCCGAAAGGAAGGATCGGCAAGCGCTACGAGGTTACCGTGAGAGGTGCAAATGCCGAGACGCAAACGCTTTTGGAGCGGCAAATTGAGCTTGATGGCAGAAAAATACAGAAGCCCATCGTCCGATTTTTGCGTGAATCGGGTGGAAAAATGACGTTTGAAATTACAATTTTTGAGGGTAGAAATCGTCAGATCCGCCGCATGTGCGAGGCTGCAAATGTGGATGTTTTGCGCCTTTGCAGAGTGCAGGAGGGAAGTTTGCAGCTTGGAAAATTATCTGTCGGAAAGTGGCGTTACTTGACAAAAGAAGAAGTGCAAGCCTTAAAGCAGGAGGCAATGTAAATGGATATTTTAAGTACAATTGAAAGCAAGCTTCCTTCGCTTTCCAAGGGGCAAAAAAGAATCGGTCAATACATATTGGACGAGTTTGACAAGGCGGCGTTTATGACAGCGGCAGCGATTGGAAAGGCTGTGCAGGTGTCTGAATCAACAGTCGTTCGTTTTGCTTCAGAGCTTGGTTATCAAGGCTATCCTCAAATGCAGAAGGTACTGCAGGAAATGCTGCTCAACCGTTTGACAAATGTACAGCGGATCGAATCAGAGCACATCCGCTTGTCAGAGGAGAATGTTCTTGCGCTGACGCTTGCCGATGATGCCGAGCGGATTCGACAAACCCGGGAACTGATCGACCACAAAAATTTCGATGCGGCGGTCGATGCGATCTCGAATGCAAGGAAAATTTTTGTTCTGGGCGTCAGATCCTCATCAGCGCTGGCAGGCTTTTTGGCATATTATCTTCGCTATATTTTTGATGATATAAAGCTGATCACCTCAGCTTCGACATCTGTGATCTTAGAGGAGCTTGTGCGCATGGGACCGCAGGATGTTCTGATCAGCATCAGCTTTCCGAGGTATTGCAGAGGCGTTTTGCAGGCACAGGAATATGCCAAGGATATCGGTGCCTGCACGATCGCCCTGACAGATAGCGGCTCGTCACCGCTTGCGCTTCATGCGGATCATCTGCTTGTGGCAAAGAGTGATATTATTTCTTTAGTCGAATCGCTTGCTGCGCCGATGAGCGTGATCAATGCGATCATTGCGGCACTTGCGAATAAGAACCGTCAAAAGATCACGCAGGTGCTGAATAAATTGGAAGATTTGTGGGATGCGTATGATATCTATGAAAAATTTGACGAATGATGTTGTAATCGTTGGTGCCGGTGCAGCAGGCATGTTTGCTTCTGTCATCGCAGCGCAGCAGGGCTTGCGTGTTTTGCTTTTGGAAAAAAATGAGCGCAACGGCAAAAAACTTGCCATTACCGGCAAAGGTCGCTGCAATGTTACAAATGCTTGCAGCGCAGAAGAAGTGCTGAAAAATATTCCCGAAAACGGGAGATTTCTTTACAGTGCGATCAATCGCTTTTCTCCGGAGCAGGTGATGGCGTTTTTTGAAGAAAACGGCTGTCCCTTAAAGGTCGAACGGGGAAACCGTGTGTTTCCGACCTCTGACCGCTCGAGTGATGTGATCGCCGCTTTGGAACGTGCGATAAAGAAATATCACGTCGAGCGCAGAAAGGCAACTGTTGTCGGAATTTTGGCGAATGATGGTCAGATCGCTGCGGTAAAAACAACCGATGGCTTGATCAGCACAAAGCGTGTGATCCTTTGTACCGGTGGCGTTTCCTATCCGCTGACAGGTTCGACGGGAGACGGTTATCGCTTTGCACAAAATCTCGGGCATAAGATCATTGAGCCGAGAGGCTCGCTTGTTCCGCTTCTGAGTGAGCCTGATTGCGCTCAGATGCAAGGGCTGTCTTTGCGAAACACACAGCTGCGTTTAATTAACAGTAAGGGGAAAACGGTCTTTGAAGATTTTGGAGAGCTGCTGTTTACCCATTTCGGGCTTTCGGGACCGATCGTGCTCTCTGCCTCGGCGCATATGAAAAAGGGCGAGGAATATACGATTTCACTTGATCTCAAGCCTGCTTTGGATGAACAGAAGCTGGATGCAAGATTTTTGCGAGATTTTGAAAAATATGCCAACAGAAGTATGGAAAACGCACTTGCAGATCTGTATCCGCACTCGATGATCCCAGTGATCCTTCGAAGAAGCGAGATCGATCCTGCAATGAAGGCAAATTCCTTGACAAAGCTTCAAAGACGGGCTCTTTTGGAGAACACAAAACGATTCACTCTCAAGATGCTCGGTACACGACCTGTAGACGAGGCGATCATCACAAGAGGTGGCGTTTGTGTGAAGGAAATCGATCCCAAAACGATGCAGTCAAAACTCGTAAAGGGCTTGTATTTTGCAGGCGAGATCATAGATTGTGATGCTTATACCGGAGGCTTTAATTTGCAGATCGCTTGGTCGAGTGCATATTGTGCCGCAATTGCTTGCAGTGATGCGGATTTTGATTGACAAACCGCTTATTTTTTAGTATAATTAAAAAAGTTTTTTGCAACGGAGAGAATCTATGACAAATCAAATATACAGTGTTGCGATCGACGGACCTGCAGGTGCGGGAAAAAGTACGATCGCAAGACAGGCGGCGAAGGCGCTTGGCTTTGTTTATGTCGATACGGGAGCGATTTATCGCACGATCGCATATGCAGCGATTTTGAGCAAGGTCGATGTGAAAGATGCGCAGATGGTTGAAGCGCTTTTACCGCAAGTTCAGATCACGATGGATTGGCTCGACGGCGTACAGCAGATGTATCTTGCGCAAGAAAACGTAACAGGGGAGATTCGCACTTCCGAAGTATCCTCGACAGCATCGATCGTGGCAGCTATACCTGCGGTTCGACAGTTTTTACTTGACATGCAGCGTGATGTTGCGAGGAAGCGCAGCGTGATCATGGACGGCAGAGACATTGGTACGGTTGTTTTGCCTGATGCGGCGGTGAAGATCTATCTCTTTGCATCTGTTGAGGTGCGTGCAAAGCGCCGCTGGCTGGAGATGCAGCATGTGCCGTTTGAAACGGTTTTGATGGATGTTGCCGCCCGTGATGAGCGTGATATGAACCGAGAAATTGCACCACTAAAGCCTGCGCAGGATGCTGTGATGCTGGATACTTCGAAGCTTGACCTTCAGCAGAGCATTGATGCGGTTGTCGAAATTATCCGAAAGAAGATCGCGTTATGAAGCGTTTTTCCGATCATACTTATCGAGTTTTGCGTTTTTTGGCGCATGGACTTTTGCGTTTTGTTCACCCAATCGCAAGATATCGCGGCAAGGAAAATGTGCCCGAGGGTGCTGCAGTTGTTGTGTGTAACCACAGCGCCTTTACCGACCCTGTTTGGGTTCAGATCGCAATGAAAACGAAGCGCCTTCCGCTGACTATGGCGAAGAAAGAGCTGACAAAGAATAAGCTTTTTTGGGCGTTTTGCCATAAGGTTGGAGCCTTTCCTGTAGATAGGGACGGCAGTGATATCCAGGCGATCAAAACTTCGCTGCAGTGCTTGAGAGATGATAATAAACTCCTGATTTTCCCGGAAGGGACTCGAGTCAGACATGGGAAAACTGCAACGGCACATAATGGTGCGATGATGATCGCATGTCGTGCTAAGGTGCCGATCTTACCGGTCTATCTGACGGCGAAAAAGAGCATTTTTTCTGCAATTGATGTTGTGATCGGCGCGCCTTACATGCCGCTCTATGAGGGGGCAAAGCCCACATCACAGGAGCTTGATCGTCTGACTCAGCAGATGATGGATCAGATCTATGCGATGGGAGAGACGAGATGAAGGTCGAAATAGCGAAAACTGCCGGATTTTGCTACGGCGTGAACAGAGCGGTTGACTTGGTGGAACAGGCGATTGCAGCAGGGAAGAGAACCTTTACCCTCGGACCAATTGCACACAATCGCCATTTGGTGAAGCGTTTTGAAGAGCTTGGTGTTCAGACGGTGGAATCGATCGATGAGATCCCGGATGATTGCACCGTGATCATTCGCTCGCACGGTATTCCAAAAGCGGTTTACGAAGCACTGCTGAAAAAAAAGATTGAGGTCATTGATGCGACCTGTCCGTCTGTGAAGCGGATCCACAAGCTCGTTTCGGCAGCCGAGGAGCAGGGCAGACAGCCTGTGATTATCGGCACTCCGACCCATCCGGAAATTGTGGCAATTGCCGGCTGGTGCGAGCATCCGCTCATCTTCACTGATGCGCAGGAGATGGAAAAATGGCTTTGCGATGGCCCTAATAACCAAAATTTACCAATCACAATGGTTTCCCAGACGACCAGTACGCAAAAATTATGGGATTCTTGCAAGAAAATTGCAAAAAAAGTGTGTACAAATCGAGAAATCTTTGATACAATATGCAAGGCGACCGAGAATCGACAAAAGGAAGCGGCAGAAATTGCTTCACGCTGCGAGGCGATGCTCGTTGTCGGAGATGTGAACAGCTCGAATACAAGGCAGCTCGTTCATATTTGCAAGCAGCATTGTGACAATGTTGCATTTGTGGATAGTGCGGCAGATATTGAGCCTAAGAACTATCAAACATATTCTAATCTTGGCATCACAGCAGGTGCATCGACACCTGCGTGGATAATAAAGGAGGTCAATCAGACTATGAGCGAAATTAAGAAAATTGATGCAGTTGAGGAGAGCTTTGAGGCGATGCTCGAAAACTCCATCAAGACTTTAAATACAGGAGATAAGGTTCTTGGCACCGTTACCGCAATCGGATCCACCGAGATTCAAGTAGACCTCGGCACCAAGCATGCCGGTTACATCCCGTATGACGAAGTCAGCGCAGACCCCACTGTTAAGCCCGAGGATATCCTCAAGATCGGTGACGAGATCGAAGTATTCGTCGTCCGTGTCAACGACCAGGAAGGCACTGTTCAGCTCAGCCGTAAGAAGCTCGAGGGCATCAAGGTTTGGGACGATCTGGAAGCAGCTTGCGAGAACAAGACCCCTGTCGATGGTCTCATTGTTGACGAAAACAAGGGCGGCATCGTTGCAAATTGCAAGGGTGTTCGTGTGTTCATCCCCGCTTCTCAGACCGGCATTGCCAAGGGTGGCGATCTGTCCGCACTCAAGGGCAAGATCGTAAAGCTGAGAATTACCGAGTTCAGCCGTGGTCATCGTGGCAGAGTTGTCGGCTCTATCAGCGACGTTACCCGTGAGGCTCGTAAGGCAGCAGCTGCGAAGTTCTGGAGCGAGATCGAGGTTGGCAAGAAGTACACCGGTATCGTCAAGTCCATGACCAGCTACGGCGCATTCGTTGATGTTGGCGGCGTTGACGGCATGGTCCATATTTCCGAGCTGTCCTGGGGCAGAATCAAGACACCTGAAGAGGTTGTCAAGGTTGGCGATAGTGTCGAAGTTTTCGTCATCAAGTTCGATGCTGAAAAGAAGAAGATCTCTCTGGGCTACAAGACTCCCGAGATGAATCCGTGGGTACAGTTCACCTCCAAGTACGCTGTCGGCGATACTGCAACCGTTAAGGTTGTTAAGATCGTTGAGTTCGGCGCATTTGCAGAGATCATCCCCGGTGTTGACGGCTTGATCCACATCTCTCAGCTGGCAGACCGCCGTGTTGACAAGGTCGCTGATGCTGTTGCAGAGGGTCAGGAGGTCGAAGCAAAGATCATCGACATCGATGCAGAGCGCAAGCGTATTTCCCTGTCCATCCGTGCTCTGCTTGAGCCGGCAGCTGAGGAAGAGGCTGTTATGGAAGAGGTTTCCGAGGAAGCAGCTGAGTAAGAAGCCATTTGGTTTTCGATTTCGTTTACAAAATTAATAAAGGAGACCGAATCCATGGACTATAACAACAACCAGAACAACTATCAGAACAACTATCAGAACAACAACCAGCAGCCCTATGGCTACAATCAGCCGCAGGATGCATACAACAATCAGCCGCAGTACGGCTACCAGCAGCAACAGCCCTATGGCTATCAGCCGAACTATCCTTATCCGCAGGCAAAGCAGCCCGGACATGGTTTTGCGGTAGCGTCGTTGGTATTGGGTATCGTGTCGTTCTTTGTGTTTGCATTCGTCAGCGGCATTTTGGCGATCATCTTCGGTGCAGTTGCAAAGAACAAGGGCAACCGCAGGTATTGTTTGCGGCGTGATCGGCATTGTTGCAATGATCATTTTGATGATCGTTGGCGCATCTATCTTGGGTGCATTTATTTGATTCATATCGACTTAGAAAGCGAGGCAGATTTTTCTCTGCCTCGCTTTTTTGCGCTTTTATACCAATCATCAATTAAATGAATGGTTTAATCGGCGATTCGTATTAGCATTAGAGAATTCCTACTGGGGGTGAATAAATATTAATTCAAATTAGAATATATTTACATTCAATGCGCCGTTCGTTAATGCACAAATTTTTCAAATTAATTTCAAGTTTTTTCGTTGATTTTGTTGACAATTGACGCATTATAAAGTATAATTACTTATTATTAAAATAGTATAGTGGTAGAGAGTTGCATTTTTGGGAATCGGGGGAAATTTACTCGATTCTTGCAGCTCAAATGTGTAAAAAAATACCGATAAAAAGAGAGGGAATAAAGGCATGGATAGACAAAAGTATAATGTCGAAAAACAGCATGAAAAAATGAAATATCACGCAATTGAACGTATCTTACTTTTGCTCGACAGAGATTCTTTTACTGAAATCGGTGCGGGCATTGACGGATATGGTTATGATCCGAGCTCGGATAAGAAATCTACGCCTTATGACGGTGTGATCACAGGCAGAGGTACGATTGGCGGCAAGACCGTGTTCATCTTTGCACAGGATTTTACGGTTGCAGGCGGCTCCATTGGTTTGAACCACGGTCGTAAGATCGCAAAAACGATTGAGCTTGCAATTAAGGCAAGATGTCCGGTGATCGGTTTGTACGATTCCGGCGGAGCGAGAATTGGTGAGGGCATCAATGCACTTGCAGGTTGTGGCGAGATGATGCATCAAAATACGCTGGCTTCTGGTGTCATTCCACAGATCTCGATCGTTGTCGGACCGTGTGCAGGTGCGGCAGCTTATTCTCCTGCTTTGACGGATTTTGTATTCATGGTCGAGAAAATCGGTCAGTTGTATATTACCGGTAACAAGGTTATTGAGAACGTCACGGGCGAGAAGTGCACTTTGCAGGAGCTTGGCGGTGCGAAGGTGCATTCGGAAACATCCGGCGTTGCACATTTTGCTTTCACGAGCGAAAAGAAGTGTTACGCCGAGGTACGTAAGCTGATCGGCATTTTGCCCAGCTCTTATTTGGACAATGCCCAATATCGTGAGCTTGATTATCGTCCTAACGGATGTTCGATCGATTCTTTGATTCCCGAAGATGACAAAACGCCGTATTCCATGCATCAGCTGATTTACGGAATCGTTGACGAGGACAGCTTTGTTGAGATACATAGAAATTTTGCGTCGAGCATGATCACGGGCTTTGCAAAGCTCAGCTCTGTGACGGTTGGCATCATTGCGAACAACCCGATGAGCAATTCCGGCTGCATTGACAGAGATTCCAGTGATAAGGCAGCAAGATTTGTCCGCTTCTGTGATGCCTACAGCATTCCGATCGTTACGCTTGTGGATACCCCGGGCTATCTACCGGGCCTCGATCAGGAGCATAGTGGCATCATTCGTCACGGCGCAAAGCTGTTGTTTGCATATTCCGAATCGACAACGACAAAAATCACCGTGATTATTCGCAAGGCTTACGGCGGTGCTTATATCGCAATGGGCAGCAAGCATCTCGGTGCGGACTATGTTTATGCTTGTCCGAAGGCTGCGCTGGCAGTTATGGGCGCAGAGGGTGCGGTTTCGATCATTTATCACAAGGAGCTTGCAAAGGCTGAGGACGAGGCGGCATTAAAGAAGGAGCTTGCCGAGGAATACAGCCGTAAATACATGAACACAACGATCGCGCAGATTGAGGGCTATGTGGATGAAGTCATTTCACCCGATGCGATCCGCAAGAGAGTGTTCGAGGATATCAAGGCTTTTGAGAATAAAGACAGAACGACGGTCGCAAAGCGACATGGCAATATTCCGCTTTGATGAAAAGGAGATGGATTCATGTTAGGCTTTACGGAAACTGTTTTAAGAGATGCTAACCAATCGCTGGCTGCGACCAGAATGTCGAGCAGTGATTTTGAAGAGATTTTAGAGAAAATTGATCAGGCGGGCTACTATTCCGTCGAATGCTGGGGCGGAGCAACTTTCGATTCTTGCATTCGCTATCTGAAGGAAGACCCGTGGGAGCGTTTGCGCCTGATGCGTAAAAGAATGCCGAATACCAAGCTTCAGATGCTGTTGCGTGGTCAGAATTTGTTGGGATATACGCATTATCCTACGCAGATCGTGCGAGATTTTATCGAAGCTTCGATCAAAAACGGCATTGATATCATCCGCATTTTTGATGCACTGAACGATTTAGACAATATCAAGGATGCAGTTCAGGCAACCTTGGATTTTGGTGGGCATCCTTCTTGTGCGCTTTGTTATACGGTCAGCCCTGTGCACAGTGTGGAGAAATTTGTGGAGCTTGCCGTTGAGATGGAAAAGCTTGGCGCAATGTCAATCTGCATTAAGGATATGTCCGGCTGCTTGATGCCCGGTAAGGCATATGAGTTGGTATCTAAGCTCAAGGCTGCCCTCAAGGTTCCTGTGATTTTACATACGCACAGTTCATCGGGACTTGCCCCCATGACCTGCTTGAAAGCAATAGAAGCAGGTGTAGACGTGATCGATACGGCGGTTTCCTGCTTCTCGGGCGGCACCTCGCAGGCGCCGACGGAGACGATGGCGCTGATTGCAGAGGAGAACGGCATCGAAACAGGCTTGGACATTGCTTGTGTCAGTCAGATCAATACGCATTTTAAGACAGTCTTTGACAGATTGTTCAGCGAAAATATCATTACTTACCGTTCGATGCAGACCAATACCGAAAGCTTGATCAGCCAGATCCCGGGTGGTATGTATTCCAATCTGCTTTCGCAGATGAATTCCTTGGGAATCATGGACAAGCTGAGCGAGGTCGTGCAGGAGGTTCCGCAAGTTCGTAAGGATCTTGGCTATCCGCCGCTGGTCACGCCCATCAGCCAAATGGTCGGCACGCAGGCAGTTGCCAATGTGCTTGCAGGGGAACGTTACAAAACCGTGATCAACGAGATCAAGGCTTATGTCTGTGGTGATTACGGCAGAGCACCGTCTGAGATCGATCCTGAGGTGCATCGTTTGGTTATGGAGAACAACGCTTCTGCAAAGAAGCCTAACAACGATTATCTGAACGAGAAGGAAAAACGTCTTGCCCAAGGCTGCAGCACAGAGGATATGCTGACTTATGTGCTGTTCCCACAGCTGGCTGAAAAGTTCTTCGCTCCGCAGGAGGAATACCCCGAGGATGGATTCCGCTATACCTGCGCTGAGCATAACGAAAAAGAGCCGATCGGAACGCCGATTTCCTTAAACGAGATAGGTGATGAGGCGTTGGTGGCGATGAAGGTCATTTTGGCTGCGTTTACAAAATCGGACGTACAGGAGATTCAGATCCAAAGAGTTTTCAAGAGATAATGAGGAGAAAGCTATGAAATATGACGTTACTTTGAACGGTGTGAAATATACGGTCGAGTTGGACGATACTACGGTCAGATTTTTGGAGAAAACTGCTCTGAAGAACGACGATTTGATCGATCTTGACATTCCCGACTTTGACTTTGAAGAAGAGAATACCGCATCGAATATCAAGGCTGCTCTGCCCGGCACGGTCATTGCCGTGAAAGCCTCCAAGGGTGAGGAGGTCAAAAAGGGTCAGACCATCTTGGTCATCGAGTCTATGAAAATGGAAAATGCCATCGTAGCTCCCGAGGATTGCAGGATCGATGACATTCATGTCAGTGCCGGCGCTTATGTCAGCAAGGATCAGAAGCTGGTATCCTTCCGTGCTTTAGAGGTTGTTGGCTGAAAATGACGGGAGCGAAAATCATTCAGGCGATTGCCATGGCGTTGAAGGTTGTCTGCATCGTGATGATCGTATTTTACGGCATTGCGGCACTTGCATCCGGGCTTGGCTTATTAGAAACCGTCTTTTCCGAATCAAGCCGTCCGATTGCTCGTTTTATGCTTGAGGAATACCTCGGTTATAACGCAAGACTCAGCTTGACAGAACTGAGAGTGATTCTCATTGGCAGCATAGTTGCCGCGGTTGCGGAGATTCTTGTGCTGTTGTTCCTGAGTCGCTATTTTAAGCATGAATTGAAGGCAGGTTCGCCCTTTACCTTTGAAGGCGCGAAGGAACTCCTTTGGGTCGGTATTAAGGCGCTGATTATTTTTGCGGTGGCGATGGCGATCTGCTGTGTGACACGTCTGATCGCTTTTGGAAATACCGATCTTCCGGAAATCGAAACGGAAATGTTCCAAGTTTCACGGCATGGAGCGGAGCTGATTCTGCTTTCCTTGTTGTTGCGCTTCGGTGCTGAGGAAACGCGGAGATCACAAAAGTAAAGGAGAAACATTTATGGATCTTTTTGAAAAATGCAGACAGACCACAAAGGCTACCAAAATGCGGCAGCTTGGAGTTTACCCCTATTTCCATGCGTTGGGCACCCGTCAGAGTACTGAGGTCATCATGGAGGGCAAGCGCCGTATCATGCTCGGCTCAAACAACTATTTGGGCTTGACGGATAATCCTGAGATCGTTGAAGCCGGAATTCGTGCGATCGAACAGTACGGTACCGGCTGCAGTGGCTCTCGCTTTTTGAATGGCACACTGGAAATGCACATTGAGCTCGAAGAAGAGCTTGCGGATTTCTTGCATAAAGACGGTGCATTGACCTTTTCTACGGGGTTTCAATCGAATCTTGCGATCATCAGTGCGATCGTTGGGCAGGGGGACTATGTGATCTGCGATAAGGAGAATCACGCATCGATCTATGATGCCTGCAGGCTCAGCTATGGCACGATGCTGCGCTATCAGCATGCGGATATGGCTGACCTGGAGCGCCAGCTTCAAAAGGTGCCTGAGGAGGCACCTCGGCTGATCGTTACCGACGGTGTGTTCTCCATGGGCGGCGATATTGCAAAGCTTCCCGAGATTTGCGCACTTGCGAAAAAATATGATGCACGGGTTATGGTCGATGATGCGCACGCCTTGGGCGTGATCGGCATCGGCGGCAGAGGCACGGCGAGCCATTTCGGTTTGGAAGATCAGGTCGATATCATTATGGGCACGTTCTCAAAGTCACTTGCCTCGTTGGGCGGCTATGTTGCAGCAAGCGCCGAGGTGATCGAGTATATCAAGCACGAATCCCGCCCGTTTACCTTCTCGGCTTCGATCCCACCGTCTAATTGCGCTGTCGCTTTGGCAGCTTTGAGATATTTGCGCAAGCATCCTGAGATCGTGCAGGATTTGTCGAATATCAGCCATTATGCAAGAGATTGCTTCCGCAGAAGAGGCATCAAGATCATGAAGTCCAGCACGCCGATCATTCCGATCTATACCTACGAAACGGTCAATACGCTCATTCGTGCGCATATGGCATATGAAGCAGGTGTTTATGTGAATCCCGTCTTGCCGCCTGCCTGCTTTGAGGGTGAGGGCTTGCTGCGTGTGAGCTGCATCGCAACGTTGAGTAGAGACCTGATGGACGAAGCGGCTGACATTCTTGCTGATGTCCTTATGAATGACGACATTTTTAACGAGCAAGCATAATGCTTTACTATATCGACAAAATCGGACAGTTAGATGATGAATTTGTTTCATCGTTGCTTCCGTATTTATCCTCTGAGCGATTGGAATATCAAAGCCGATACCGTTTCTCAATTGACCGAACGCAGAGTATTTTGGCGTATATTCTGCTGCGGATCGGATTGGCGGAGGACTATGGCATTTTTGAGATGCTAAGACTTGAAAAAGCGCAAACAGGGAAACCTTATTTGGCAGATTTTCCTGAAATCTATTTTAATCTTTCGCATTGTAAAAAGGGCGTTGCCTGCGGCGTTGCAGGCTTTGAGTTGGGCGTTGATATCCAAGACTATGTGCCCTTTGACGAGGGGATTGCAAAGCAGTTTATGACGCTTGAGGAGATCAAACGGGCAAAATCGGATGCCTCGGGCAGAGAATTTACTCGTATATGGGCGCTGAAAGAGAGCTACGGCAAATGGAGTGGAGACGGCATTTGCTACGATCTGACATCGCAGGCGGCTGTGGAAGGCATCGCACCGAATGGTATGTTTTCGAGATGCTATATGCTTGCGGATTTTGCGCTGAGCATAACTGCCAAATCGCAGATGCAGCTTGTGAAGCTTTCTGCAAAAGAAGTTTTGGAAAAATGCAAAAAGCTTGAAGTGTGAGGCACTTTTTGAACGAAAAAGAGGGAGTGGGCTTGTTGAATCAGAAGAAAATATTGAACAAATCCATAGATAATATCTATTCGCTGACACCGTTGCAGGAGGGTATGCTTTTTCATGCGCTCAGCAACGCCGATTCTTCGGGCTATATTCTCCAAAGTACGTTTTGTCTGAATTTCAGCGTGAATGAGGCTGCATTGTGCAAAGCGGCATCTGCACTTTCAGAGCGCTATGATGCGCTGCGTACTGCGATCGTTTATGCAGGTATGGCAAAGCCCCGTCAGGTCGTCTTGAAGCAGAGAGAACCCGATTTTTGCTCTGTCGATCTCAGCGAAGCTGACGACAAGGAAGAACGCCTTTCGCACTTGAGGCAGGAGCAGATCCGTCGGGGATTTGATTTACAGAAGGACACATTGCTGCGTTTTTGCTGTGTGAAGCTTTCCAATGATCAATTTAAGCTGATTTGGACGATGCATCATATCATCGTTGACGGTTGGTGTATGTCGCTGCTGCATGCGGATCTGATGCGCTATTACAGAAAGCTTTCAGACGGCTGCGATGATATAAAACTTTCTCACTTGATCCAGCGAGAAAGATTGGAAAACAGCGAATACTCCAAGTATGTCAAATGGCTTGAAAAACAGGATTCGCAAGTGGGCTTGCAGTTTTGGGAGAAGTATTTGGCGAGCTATGATGCTGCCATAGGAATTGCTCCGATTGAGCAACCCCCTAAAACAGATTGTCAGATGCAGACATACAGCTTCCGCATTCGTGCAAAGGCATCGGCGGATATTGCAGAGCTGAAACGAACGAAGCATGTGACGGAAAGCACTGTTTTGCAAAGCGCATGGGGAATCGTGCTGCAAAAATATAATCATTGCAGCGATGTTGTTTTTGGCAAGGTGGTCTCCGGCAGAAATGCGCCCATCAAGGGCATCGAGCAGATGATCGGCTTGTTTGCCAATACCATTCCTGCTAGGGTGCAAACGATCCCGAATGAGACCATTTTAGCATTTTTAGAGCGAAATCAGCACGCGAACAATGAAGCAGAGGAGATCACATACTGTTCTTTGGCGGAAATTCAGCGCAGAGTGCAGAGTGAAAATTTGATTCGCACATTGTTTGCTTTTGAGAATTATTATGTTTTACCCTCGGAAGAAAACGAGACACCGCAGGAGCACAGCCGTGAGCAGACGAATTATGATATCACGGTCAGTGCCTGCAAGGATGCTGACGGGATTGCAGTGGAGATCCTTTACGATCCGAATGTATATACGCAGCGAAATATTGCTTTGATCGCAACGCATTATTGCAATGCGATCGAGTATATGGCTGCGAATTTGAACGACAATGTAGAAAACATTTCCTGCTTAAGCAGCGAGGAAGAAAGAAGAATTTTAGGCGAGTTTAATGCAACGCAGGCGGAGTATCCGAAGAACAAGACAGTAATGGAGCTGTTTGAGGCGCAGGTTGAAGCGAGAGGGAACGAGACGGCGCTGGTTTTTGGCGAAAAGTGCCTGACTTACCGAGAACTGAACGAGCGAATCAACGCCCTTGCGTGGAAGCTGCGTGAGATGGGTGTGAAGCGTGAGGACTTGGTTGCCATCTTGCCGAAGCGGAGCTTGCAGACCGTGATCGGCATCTGCGCTATCTTAAAGGCAGGTGCGGCATATGTGCCCATCGATCCGTCCTACCCGGAGCAGCGCATCGAGGATATTTTGCTTGACTGCAAGCCGAAGGTGATCTTGACCTATCAGGCGAGCGTGCAGACCCAAATTCCTGTGATCGACCTCACAGATGCGTTGGTGTTTGAGGGAAAAACAGAGAATCCCCCGAACGTCAACGATCCGACAGATGCTGCCTATTGCATCTATACTTCCGGCACCACAGGACGACCCAAGGGCGTTTTGATCAAGCATCACAGCATCAATAATTTGGTGATGAACTGTGATTATATGCCGTTTAGAAAAGAAACGAGAACCATTCAAACGGGACAGCTTGTATTCGATGCTTCGACGTTTGAGATTTGGGGTACGCTCTTAAATGGTGGCTGCCTGCATATCATAACGGAAGATCTTTTGCTCGATGCAGAACGATTCGCAAAATACCTGAAAGAGCAAAAGATCAATATGCAGTTCGTCACAACGGCGCTGTTTAACCAGTATGTGAGCTATAACGCAGCGATGTTTGACGAGGTCAGGAGCATCAGCTTTGGCGGCGAGAGAGCCTCGGAGCAGTGCGTGAAGCAGCTTATGGAGCGTAATCCTAAATTGCAGCTGACCAACGCGTATGGTCCGACGGAATCGACAACGATTGCGGTCAGGTTTACCGTTCCTGAAAACTTTGAGGGCACCTTGCCCATCGGAAGCCCGGTGCATAATACGCAGATTTATATTTTGCAGGGCATGCAGCTTTGCGGCATCGGAATTCCGGGTGAGCTGTGTATCGCAGGAGACGGCTTGGCAAAGGGCTATTTGAATCGCCCCGAGCTGACGGAGGAAAAATTTATTCCCAATCCGTACGGAAAGGGAAAGCTATACAGAACCGGCGACTTGGCACGCTGGCTGCCCGATGGAAATATCGAGTTCATGGGCAGAATCGATGAACAGGTCAAGATTCGAGGTTTTAGAATCGAGCTTGGTGAAATTGAGAGCATTTTAAGAAGCATCGATAGCGTGCAAGATTGCGCTGTGATCGTGCGCAAGGATGCAATCTGCGCTTATGTGGTCGGTGAAGAAGATCAGAATCTCAAAGAAAAGCTGAGAGAATATCTGCCGGATTATATGCTCCCGAGCTATATCGCATATATTGACACCATTCCTTTGACAACCAATGGCAAGCTGAATAAAAAGGCACTGCCCGAGATCGAAATCAAACGGACGGAGGAATATACCGCACCGAGAGATGAGACAGAGGAAACAGTCTGTCAGGCGATGATCAAGGTTCTCGGTTTGGAAAAGATCAGCATTTATGATAATTTCTTCGAGCAGGGTGGCCACTCACTCAAAAGTGCGCAGTTAGTAAACCTCTTGCACGGAGCAATTACGATCAAGGATGTTTTTGAACTGAAGACGGCAGAAAAGCTTGCCGAGCGAATCCGTGGTACAGCGATCGAAAAAACACACATCGAGAAAACGGAAATTGCACCGAATTACCCGATGTCCGAGGCACAAAAGCGCTTGTTTATCTTCGAGCAGATCGATGAAACAAAGCGAAATTATAACGTGCCTTATTGCTTCAAGCTGAGCGGAAATTTCGATGAAGAAAAAGCAACCAAAGTATGGCAGGAGCTGATAAAGCGCCATGAGAGCTTGCGTACAAGCTTTGCACTGGAAGACGGAAGGTTCTTGCAGATCGTACATAAGAGCTGCCCGTTCGAATTTGAGCATAGAACGGTAACAGGCAGGATCGAAGAAGAATTAGACCGCTTCTTACGACCGTATGATCTGACGAAGCTGCCTCTAATGCGAGGCGCTTTGGCAAGTGATGGGGAAGACAGATGGCTTCTTTTGGACTTCCATCATATCATCGTTGACGGTCACAGCGCAGAAATATTGCTGGAAGAATTTGAGAAGCTTTATAATGGCGAAGCGCTGCCTGAGGTAAGGCTCCAATACCGTGACTATTGCGCATGGATGGAGAAAAAGGATCTTTCGCAGCAAGAGGCATTTTGGAAGAAGGCTTATGAAAATGAGCTTCCCGAGGAAGATCTGCCCCTGGATCATAAGAGAACGGAGAAGCAGGACCATAGAGGCGCATTGACCTATCGAGCGATCGAGAATCTGACAGAAAACGAGGTTGCAAAATTCTGCCAAAAATATGATATCACACCGTATGTGTTCTTCACTTCGGTGCTGACGGCAATGCTTGGCAGATATTATGATAACGAAGATGTCACACTCGGAACCCCTGTTTCTTGCAGAACACATGCAGATACGGAATCGATCGTGGGTATGATGGTCAATACGCTGTCTGTGCGTACTTCACCGAAGGCAGAGAAAACCGTAAAGGAATATTTGAGCGAGGTCAAGGAATTTATCGTCGGCGCCCTGAGCAATCAGGAATACCCATTGAATACCTTGAGCGAAGCAGTGCAGGGACAAAGAGCAAACGGCAGAAATGCAATGTTTGACGTATTTTTCAATTACTTCGATACGAAAACCATGCGCACGCTGAAGGGCAAAGATTTCAGCGCAGAGCAGTGCAGGACGGATATCGGAGCGGGGAAATTTGACCTTGTGTTTGACGTGGAGCTGCAAAATGCGCACTATGCGTTGGTGTGCAATTATAAGCCGAGCCTGTTTGAAAAGGAAACGGCAGAACGAATGCTGCAGCATTTTGAGAACATGATAAACTGGTTCTTAAACCACGCAGAAGACTCACTTGGGAAAGCAAGCATGCTGAGCCAAGCAGAGGAAGAAAAACTCAACGCATTTAATAAAACAAAACAATACAAAACGAACGAGACCTTCATCTCACTGTTCAGGAAACAGGCAGAACGCCAGAAGGAAAAAATCGCCTTGGTCTGCATGGAAGAAAGCGTGAGCTATGCTAAGTTAGATGAACTGACAGACAGGGCTGCATCCGCTTTGATTGAAAACGGTGTTCAAAAAGAGGACATTGTCGGTGTCATGGCAGGTGCAGGGACGGAGGCTTTCATCGGTGCGATCGGCGCAATGAAAGCGGGCGCGGCATATATGCCGATCGATCCACTGTATCCCGAAGAACGCATCGCACATATGATCACACAGAGTAAGTGCAAGATAGTTCTGACGCAGAAGGAAACAAGCTTAGATGCAGCAAAGACCATTATGATCAGTGATGCGAAGAAAGCAGAGATCAAAAAACTTCCTGAAATCGGCACAGACGATCTTGCTTATGTGATCTTCACCTCGGGTTCAACGGGAAAACCGAAGGGTGTTATGATCGAGCATAAGGCGCTTTCGAATCTGATACAGTGGCATAACGAGTATTACGAGATCAAGCCCGAGGATCGGACGACAAAGTATGCAGGCTTCGGCTTTGATGCGTCGGTGCATGAGATGTATCCGCAATTGGCAGCAGGTGCCGAGATTCACATCATCGCAGAGCAGATGCGTATGGACTTACCTGCGATTCGAGATTATATCGAACGGGAGCGGATCAACATTGGCTTTTTCCCGACACCTGTGTGTGAGCAGTTTGCGAAGCTGAAATCCACGTCACTTGAGAAGGTGATTACAGGCGGCGATAAGCTCAAGACGTGCGCCGAGGATTATACGATCTATAACAACTACGGACCGACAGAGGGTACAGTGCTTTCGACGGTGTTCAAGGTTGATAAGTCGTATGAAAATATCCCGATCGGCAAACCGATTGAAAATGTAAGAGTTTATATCGTCAACCGTAGCGGACAAAAGCAGCCGATCGGACACAAGGGCGAGATATGGCTCAGTGGGGTGCAGCTTGCACGAGGGTATATTGGTGACGAGGTGCGGACGAAGGAACGCTTCATGCAAGACCCGTTCGATGCGCGCAGCCGGGTGTACAAAACAGGCGACTTAGGTCGCTGGCTGCCCGATGGCAACATCGAGTATTTGGGCAGAAATGATGAACAGGTCAAGGTCCGCGGCAACCGCATCGAACTCGGCGAGATTGATTCTGCGATGCACAAAATTCCTGAAATTCAGGATTGTGCGGTCGTTGTCCGCAAGGATCGAGATGGCGAGAATGCACTTTATGCGTATATTGTCGGCAATATCGAGCTTTCGGATGTCAAAAAGCAATTGAAGAAACTGCTTCCTGAATATATGGTGCCGAGCTTCATGCTGCGTATGGCTTCGATCCCTTATACAAGAAACGGCAAGGTCGACAAAGATGCTCTGCCGCAGATCGAAGAGAGCCTGCAAGATGAATATATTGCACCTGAAAATGAGTTGCAAGAAACGCTTTGCCGTATTTTTGCGGAAGTTTTGCAGCTCACACGAGTTGGTATTCATGACAGCTTTTTCGAGCTTGGCGGTCATTCTTTGAAGCTTGCACAGCTTTTGAATCAGATCGAACAGCGTGTTGGTAAACGCCTGTCGTTTAGGACCGTGTTCTTAAAGCCGACGGTCAGCGAGCTTGCATTAGAGTTAGAAAGCGAAAAGACCGATCGCTTTGAAATGATTCAAAAAGCGGCGAAAATGGATTGTTATCTTGCATCTCAGGTTCAGAAAAATGTCTATATTGCAGAAATGCGCAGCCAAGCGGGAACGACTTATAACATGCCCGTCTGCTACGATGTTGAGGGCAATATTGATCCTGAGCGACTGCAGGAGGCAATCGACCGACTTGTGCAGAAATATGAGATTCTTCACACAAACTTCTTCACATCAAACGGTGAGGTTTATCAGAAAATCGGAAAACAGTCGATTGTGCTTGAACGGCTCGATCATGTGACAGATTTTGCAGTTGCATTTGCGAATTTTGTTCGTCCGTTCGATCTCGAAAATGATCCGCTCATGCGCTTTGCTTTAGCATCTTGCGGTGATAAACAAAAGCTGTTTGCCGATATTCACCACATCATTTCAGACGGCGAGAGCATGCCGATCCTGCTTTCTGATCTGGCATCGGCATATAACGGCGAAGCGCTGAAGGAGCCCGACTTGCAGTATAAAGATTTTACGCAGTGGCTCAATCAAAAATCGTCCGAAGAAGCGCTTGCGCATTGGGCGCAAAAAAACATGGAGCCGTTGGAGCTTGAGACCGATTTGCAGGGAGAAGCTTCTGTATCGTCGCAGCTTTGCGTGGCAGTATCGCAAGAACTATTTGCAAAATTGCAGGAAAAAGCAAAGCGCTTGCAAACGACCTTGCACAATGTTTTGCTCTACGGCGCAATGTTCACGCTGCAACGTTTCAGCGGTCAAAAGAATATTACGATCGGCGTGCCGCTTTCGATGCGTACATCGGCGCAACTTGAAAAAATGCCCGGCATGATGGTAAATGTCCTGCCTGTGAGTGCAGATTTTTCTGAGAAATTGGATATTTTCGATGCCATCAAGCAGGTGGAGAACGAAGTAATTGAGGCAAAACAAAATGCCATGTTCGAGCTTTCGGACAAAATGCCGAGGTTGCGTGTGGTGTTCTCTTATGAGACGGGCGCTGTGGAATCGCTTGCGATGGCAGATGCACGTTTGACAGCAGAAAACAGCACACTCAATGCGGCGAAATATGACATCGTTTTGGGTGTTTCGCAAGCGGAAAATTGCTGTGAGGCTTCGATCTCGTTTGCAAAAGAGCTGTTTTATGAGCAGACGGCAGAAAATATTTTGCAGAGCTATCTATATGTTTTGAAGCAGATTTGTAATGACGAATCGCTAACAGCGGTGACACCGAAACAAATAGAAATGCTGCAAGCATTTTCAAATACGAAAAATGGAACGATCAGTGAAAAGACAGCCATTTCCATGATAGAGGAAGCGGCAAAAACTTATCCCGAGAAGATAGCGATCATATTTGGTGACGAAGCAATCTCCTATGCCGAACTGATCGCAAAGGCAGACGGCTATGCTTATGCCTTGAGCGATAGGGGCGTAAAATACGGCGATATCGTTTGTGTTTTGCTGCAAAACGGTATGGAAGCGATCGTGTCGATTTTGGGCATTTGCAAGTTAGGTGCAGCGTATTTGCCGATTGATGTGAATACGCCGAATGACAGAATTGCTGCAATTATAGAAAACAGCCGATGCAAATATGCCGTTACCGATGCGGAAAATGCCCATCGACTCGGAGCGCTTCCGTACTTGCTGACGAGCGATGTTTGCGTTTCGGATGTTCCGTTTGCTGATAATACAAAGGCGCAAGAGCGTGCTTACGTCATTTATACCTCCGGTTCGACCGGTATTCCAAAGGGTGTCGAGATCAGCCATAAAGGTCTTGCGAATTTGGTGCGCTGGCATTTAAGGGAGTTTGCCCTGTCGAGTGGGGATGTTACAACGAGATATGCAGGTTTCGGCTTTGATGCGGCGGTCTGGGAGATTTTCCCTTCCTTGGCGGTGGGGGCAAGCATCCATGTGATACCGGATGAGTTGCGCCTGGATATCAAGGCGCTGAACGAATATTTTGAAGTCAATGGTGTGACGGTGAGCTTCCTGCCGACACCCGTTTGCGAGCAATTTATGAAGATCGACAATCGTTCTTTGCGCATTTTGCTCACAGGCGGTGACAAGCTCAATCATTTTGCTTATGATCGCAGCTATCGTTTGTTCAACAATTACGGACCGACGGAGAATACCGTTGTTGCCACGAGCTATGAGGTTGCGCAGCAAAGCAGAAATATTCCGATCGGCAAGCCGATCGATGGTGTAACAGCGTATGTTACAGATGAAAATGGAGCGCTTGTGCCGCCGTATGCCGCAGGAGAACTGTTGATCGGCGGTGAGAGCCTGGCGCTGGGCTATTTGCACGATGAGGAGCAGACGTTAAAAGGGTTTGTGAATACTCCATTCGGACGTCTTTATCGAACGGGTGACATGGTCAGGTGGAACCGAGATGGTCAGCTTGAATTTTTAGGGCGCCGCGATGCACAGGTGAAGATCAACGGAAATCGCATCGAGCTTGGCGAAATCGAAGCTGCTCTGCAGAAAACCGATGGGATCACTTCCGCGGCTGCAACACTGATTGAGCATAACGGAACGAAGTGGATCGTTGCGTATTATGTTTCGAACGACAAGAAAAATGAAGAGGAACTGAAAGAAAATCTTTCAAAAAGTTTACCTTCCTATATGATACCAAGATCCATTATTTCTATGGAGCAGATTCCGTTAACCTTGAACGGCAAGGTAGACAAAAAACGCTTGCCGCATCCCGATTTTAGCCGAGCAATGACGATCAACACGGCGCTGACACAGACGCAGAAGCAGCTTCTTGAGATTTGGCAGAAGCTTTTGGATCGACAGAGTATTGGCTTGCATGATAATTTTATGGCGATCGGCGGCAACTCGATCCTCGTGGTCAAAATGCACGATGAAATTAAAAAGATTCATGTAGATGTGATTGGCATTTCGGATATTTTTGCAAATCCGACGATTGCGATGCTTGCAAAATATATCGATCAGAGCAAGGCAGCGGTTTTGCGACTAAAGGCGATGCCGATTAGACGAGAGCTGCTTTCAGCTGGGACGAAAAATGAACTGTCGTTTACGGATCGAGAAAAGCTGGCGCAATCTGTTTTGCAGCTGAAAAATCAGAACCCAACCATGCTGCAAGACATAGTGATGTCGGCGTATGCTTTTGCATTAACTTCCGTGCTGCGCACGAGCGATATTCAGCTTTGCGGCGTGAATGAGGGGACGTATTATTCGATCCAAGTTGATGTGAGCAAGCTTCAGAATTTTGAGGATTTGCTGCGATATATTTCCGAAGAATACCGTCGCACTGAGAAATTTGATGCCCCGAAAATCCTGAGTGATATCGCTCATGAAGGCATCAGCTGCGTACTTGCTTTGGACGGTGAGGAGCAGCATTTGTCACAAGCAGCAGATCTGTTTGTGCGCTTAACGCTTACGCAACAGGGGCTGCGGCTGTCTGCCGTCAGCCAAAAGGTTTCAGAACAAGGACTGAAGCTGTTTTTGCAGAATTTCCGCATGATATTAAATGCGGTATTTGCAACGCAATAGAAAGTTAAAGGAGCACGACCAAATGAGTGCATATGTCATAGAAAAAGAAAAAAAGGTGACGCCTGAGATCGAGCAGTTCAATCAAACGGCCTGTGATTACCCCAAAAATCGGACGATCGTCGAGCTTTTTGAGGAGCAGGCGGCAAGAACGCCCGAGCGAATTGCGCTTACCTTTGAAACAAACAACTTAACATATGCACAGCTCAACGAAAAAGCCAATCAGCTTGCGGCAAAGCTGAGACGTTTGGGCGTGCAGCCGAACGATTTTGTTGCGATCCTTTCTGAGCGTGGCGCTGAGCTGCTGATTGCGCTTTACGGCATTTTGAAGGCAGGCGCTGCCTATGTCCCGATGGATCCGACATATCCTAAGGAACGTATCGACTATATGCTTCGGGATTGCGGTGCAAAAGCGGTCGTTGTATATCAAACGGTGGTTGAAACCGAGCTTCCGACGATCGATTTGTCGCAGCCGTTGGAAGAAAGCTGCGAGAATCTTCCGACCGTCAATCAGCCGAGCGATATCGCTTATTTGATCTACACCTCTGGCACGACCGGCAAGCCCAAGGCGATTATGATCGAGCATAGAAATGTGCTGAATTATTGCACGCAAAATGGCTATGGCGTATTCCGCTATGCTGATGGTGAGCATTGCGAGTCGATTTTGGCGGTGACAAATATCGTGTTTGATATTTTTGTTACCGAAGCGATCGTTTCTCTGTTAAGCGGTATGACGGTTCATTTGGCGAATGTTGATGAACAGACGAATGCGGAAGACTTTTTGGCATTGGAGGCTGTCTGCAAGGCAGAGGTCTTGCAGACAACCCCCAGCCGATTGCAGATGTTCCTGGCGCAGAAGCCGAAGGATGAACGATACCAGCATTTTAAGTATTTGATGCTCGGTGGTGAGGCGGTTTCTGAGCAGTTGGTGCAGCGCTTGAAAGACGTATGTCCGAATGCGAGGATCATTGATGTTTACGGTCCGTCCGAAACGACTGTTTGGTCGAGCTGCGCAGATGTAACAAACGGCGTAGTAAATATCGGCAAGCCCATCAGCAACACGCAGATTTATATTTTGAAGCAAACGGAGCTTTGCCCGATCGGCGAGATCGGTGAGCTTTGTATTGCAGGCGACGGACTTGCTCGAGGCTATTTGAACCAGCCTGAGCTGACAAAAGAAAAATTTATTGACAATCCCTTTGGAGAGGGAAGACTTTATCGAACGGGTGACCTTGCGAAATGGCTGCCCGATGGCAATATCGAATTTTTGGGAAGAATCGATGAACAGGTAAAAATTCGTGGTCATCGTATTGAATTGGGAGAGATCGACAGCGTCCTGAGAACACTTTCGGGCGTGACCGATTGCGCCGTGATCGTGCGGGATGAACAAATTTTTGCGTACATCGTGAGTAATGAACAGATCGATTCGCAAAGTATCATGACGGAGCTTGCAAGGCATTTGCCGGAATATATGCTTCCATCAGGCATGATGCAGCTAAATCAGATCCCAATCACAAGAAACGGAAAATTAGACAAAAGAGCATTGCCGGAGATCAAAACGGCAAGTAAACTTGAATATATTGCCCCGAGAAATGCGCTTGAAAGTTTGTGCTGTGAGTTATTTGCACAGTGTTTGGGCGTAGAACGTGTGGGCATTGATGATAATTTCTTTGCGCTTGGCGGACATTCGATCCGAGCAGCCTGGATCGTAAACCGCCTGCAGGAGCAAGCAAGCATTACGGTTCGTGATGTGCTGAGCTTACAGACACCGAGAAAACTTGCTCAGCGCTTGCAGGAAAACTCCAACGAAAGCTGCGAATCCATACCGCAGGCGAAAATAGCAGAATTTTATCCGATGTCGGCGGCGCAAAAGCGCATGTATTTTGTCTGTCAAATGCAGCCCGAGAGCATTACCTACAATATCCCGGCGGCGTGGCATTTAGACGGTAAGATCGATGCGGAAAAGCTCGAAGCTGCGCTGGAAAAAATGCTTCAGCGGCATGAGATTCTACGCACGGAGTTTAGTCTTTTCGACGGTGAACCGATCCAAAAGGTGCGGCAAACCGTAGCCCCGAATTTTGAGGTTGTGCGTGATGAGGAAACGAGCGAAAATGAGCTGATCGAACAGTTTATTCAGCCGTTTGATCTCTCGAAAGCACCGCTTCTGCGCATGAAGCTGATCGAACGTGAAGAAGGCAGCTTACTTCTTTTTGATTGTCATCATATCATCAGCGACGGCGTCAGCGAAGAGCTGTTTTTCAGCGAGCTTGCAGCCCTCTACAACGGCGAAGCACTGCCCTTACTGCAGCGGCAGTATAAAGACTACAGCCTGTGGATGGAAAGCCGGGAGCTTTCTGAGCAGAAGGCGTATTGGGTCGGGCAGTTCAGCGATGAGATCCCGGTCCTGGATCTGCCGACCGACTTCAATCGACCGCAGGAACAGAGCTTTGACGGTGCGCTCATATATGAGACGATCAAGCCGGAACTCATGCAGCAGCTCAAGGCACTGTGTAAGCGCTGCGGTGTTACGGAATACATGGCATTTTTAGCCCTGACGATGGTGCTCCTGAGCAAATACAGCAGGCAGGAGGATATCGTTGTCGGCAGCGCCTTCAGCGGAAGAACGCACAGGGATACGGAAAACATGCTGGGCATGTTTGTCAATACCCTTGCATTGCGAGGAAGCGTCGAGGGCGAAAAGACATTTGAAGAATTTTTGCAGCAGATCAAGGAAATCAGCCTGAAAGCGTATGAAAATCAGGAATATCCCTTTGAAGATCTGCTGGAGGCAGTGGAGGTCAGACGAGATATTTCGAGAAATCCGATCTTTGACGTGATGTTGGTTGTGCAGAATCAGGAGCAAGCAAGCTTGCAACTAAACGGCGCAACGGCAAGAAGACTCACGGTCGAAGACAGAGTTTCGAAATTCGATCTGACATTCCAAATGGAAGAAACGGAAAACGGCTATGCCTGCGGCTTGGAATACTGCACGGCATTGTTCAAAGAAGAAACCGTGCGCAGGATGCTCAGGCATTATATTGCATTGCTTGAACAGGCGACGGAAAATGCTTCCTGCAAAATTGCGGAATTGAAGGCAATCACGCAGGAGGAAGAAAGAAGAATTTTAGGCGAGTTTAATGCAACGCAGGCGGAATATCCAAAGGATAAGACGATCACCCGGTTATTTGAAGAACAGGTTCTGAAAACGCCTGATCGCATTGCGGTATCTTACGGCGAGGAACAGTTGACCTATGTTGAACTCAACCGGCAGGCAAACCGCATTGCCAATACGCTTCGAGCGCATGGGATCGGGCGAAATGATTTGGTTGCCATGCTTGCAAAGCGTGGAATTAGAGTGATTGCAGGCATCTTGGGTATTTTGAAGGCAGGCGGCGCTTATGTACCGATCGATCCGACCTATCCTGCTGACAGAATCAATTATATGCTTACCGATTGCGCGCCGAAGGCGATTTTAACCTGTGGCGCTACGGTGGAATTTGATCAACCGGTGCTCGACCTTGCGGATGAAAGCGTGTGGTCAGAGCATGATGAAAATTTGCCCCTGATCAATACGCCAAGCGATTTGGCATATTGCATCTATACCTCCGGCACAACAGGACGCCCGAAGGGTGTTTTGGTGGAGCATCATGGCGTTGCGAATTTGAAGGCTTATTTTGCGCAAAAATTCCAAGTGACCAATAATGACAAAATTTTGCAGTTTGCGAATTATGTTTTCGATGCCTCCGTGTGGGAGTGGAGTATGGCACTTTTGAGCGGTGCCGAGCTTGTGATCTCGGAAGATCATTTGGACATTGTAAGGTTTGAGCGAAATTTTGCGAAAAAAGGAATTACGGTTGCGACACTGCCTCCGAATTTCTATGCACAGCTTCATGAGATCAAGCCAAGGCTTTTGATTACCGCAGGTTCTGCCTCTGACCGTGGCATTTTGGAAAAAAGCAAAGATTTCCGCTATATCAATGCTTATGGACCAACAGAGACGACGATCTGCGCGACCCATTGGGAGGCAGATAAAGAGACTACAACCGTTCCAATCGGTAGGCCTATCAACAATGTGCAGGTTTATATTCTGCAAGGCACTGCGCTTTGCGGCATCGGCGTGCCCGGTGAGCTTTGTGTGGCAGGCGATACGCTTGCACGAGGCTATTTGAATCAGGCACAGCTTACTGCGGAAAAATTTATGCCCAATCCGTTTGGCAGTGGAAGACTTTACAGAACGGGCGATCTGGCAAAGTGGCTGCCCGATGGAAACATCGAATTCATGGGCAGAATTGACGAGCAGATCAAGCTCCGAGGCTTTAGAATCGAGCTTGGCGAGATCGAGAGCGTTTTGCGTAACTGTAATGGAATCGTCGATTGTGCGGTTATCGTTCGAAACGATGCAGCAGGAGAAGCGGCGCTTTGTGCATACGTGGTCAGCGATTTAGAGCTTCAGACCGAGATGGTTAAGGATGAAATGCGAAGCTCACTGCCAGAATATATGCTGCCAAGCTACATCATTCAGCTTGAAAGCATTCCCGTTACACGAAACGGAAAGCTGGATAAACGTGCTTTGCCCGACATTTCGAGCGTGGCGAGGGACCGTTTTGTTGCACCGCGCAACCAAACAGAGCAACTGCTGTGCGACATTTTCAGCGAGATTTTAGGTGTTGAAACGGTTGGAATTTACGATCGCTTCTTCTCCCTCGGCGGACACTCTTTGAGAGCGGCAAGGCTTGCAAATCGGATCGAAGAAGCACTTGGCTGTCGTTTGACGATCAGGCAGATTCTTTTGAATCAAACGCCGTCGGAGCTTTCCGATTTGATTTCTCAGGAGCACAGCTATCAGGAGTTGCCGCTTGCTGAGACGAGAGAATATTATCAGATGTCTGCAGCACAGCGAAGAATCTATTTTGCATCGCATGGTACGGCGTATCATATGCCGTCGTGCTGGAAAATTTCCGGCAAGCTTTGTGAAAAACGGCTCAAAGAAGCACTTGCGACCATGATGCGCCGTCATGAGATATTGAGGACAGAGTTTTTGCTCATTGACGGTGAACCGATGCAAAAGGTCGTAGAGAATTGCGACGTGTTTTTTGATAGCATAAAAGATGCTGATACTTCTGAAAATGAGCTGATACGTGACTTTGTTCGACCGTTTGACCTTGCGAAAGCGCCGCTTTTGCGCATGAGGCTGATCGAACGGGAAAATGAGAGCTTATTACTTTTTGATGTGCACCATATCGTCAGCGACGGTATGAGCGCTGAGCGATTTTGGCAGGAATTTGCAGCGATCTATCACGGCGAAACGCTGACAGAGCCAAATCGCCAATATAAAGACTACAGCCAATGGATGTGCTCGAGAGATCTTTCTGAGCAAAAAGCTTATTGGTTGGAACAATTTTCCGATGAAATTCCTGTTTTGGACTTGCCGCTGGACTTCGCAAGACCGCAGAGACAGAGTTTTGATGGTGCTCTTTGCAGCCTGTGTTTGGATGCGGAATTTTTGAGCCAAGTTCAAGAATTCTGTAAGGCGAAGGACATCACGCAATATATGCTGTTTGTGTCTGCGACGATGCTTCTAATGAGCAAATACAGCAGACAAGAGGATATTGTGATCGGCAGCGCCTTCAGCGGAAGAACGCACAAGGAAACGGAAAACATGCTCGGTATGTTTGTCGGCACGCTTGCGCTGAGAGGGAGACCTGAGAAGGAGAGAAGCGTTGAAGAATTCTTATTCTCGGTCAAGGAGTTGTGCTTAAAGGCGTATGAGAATCAGGAATATCCGTTTGAGGATTTAGTTGATTGCTTGAAGCTTAGACGAGATATGTCTCGCAATCCGCTGTTTGATGTGATGCTTGTTGTGCAGAACAACGAGCAGCAGAGCTTGTCCTTAGATGGTGTGCAGGCGCAGCTTTTGGGTGAGGAATGTTCGACATCTAAATTTGATCTGACATTTACACTCGAGGATAGCAGCCTTTCTTTGGAATACTGCACATCGCTTTTCCGCAAGGAAACGGCGCTGAGAATGCTTCGTCATCTTGTGTCTGTTGTTAAGCAGATGATTTCAGATACACAGCAGAAGCTGAAAAACGTTCAGGCGATCACACAGGAAGAACGCTTGCAAATTTTAGGGAAATTCAACGATTCTGATGCGCATTACCCGAAGGAAAGTACGTTGATTGACCTATTTGCGCAGCAAGTGGCGAAAACACCGGATCGAATCGCTGTTACTTACAAGAATGAAACATTAACATATGCACAGCTCAATGAAAAAGCGAATCAGTTGGCGCATAAGCTTCGTGCCCTCGGCGTGAAGCCGAATGATTTAATTCCAATGTACATTGAGCGCTGCACGGAAATGATCGTTGGCATTTACGGCATCTTAAAAGCGGGTGCTGCATATGTCCCAATCAATACAACTTATCCCGAAGATCGAGTGCAGTTTATCTTAGAAGATTGCGAAGCGAAGGTTTTGCTGATCGGCAATACGCCGCTTCCAATGCAAGCGACTTGTCCGACCATTGATTTGCATCGTATGGAGCAGGACGCTTGCAAGGAAAACTGTGAGACAGTTAACACATCAGAGGATATTGCTTACGTCATCTACACCTCCGGCACGACAGGAAAGCCGAAGGGTGTTATGATCGAGCATCGGAATGTGGTGCGCCTTTTCATCAACAGCAGATTCCAATTTGACTTTGATGAAAATGACGTTTGGATGATGTTCCACTCCTATGGCTTCGACTTCTCCGTTTGGGAGATGTATGGTGCAACATTATTTGGAGGCAGACTCGTTATTGTGCCCGAAGAAGTTGCAAAGGACAATACGGCACTGCGTGATCTGATCCGCGATGAGGGTGTTACCGTTTTGAATCAAGTGCCGTCATCGTTCTATAATCTGCAACGCTGCTGCGATGGCACAGAGAATTTTAAGGTTCGATATCTAATTTTTGGCGGCGAAGCACTTTATCCTGCAAAGCTGCGCAATTGGCACTCGTGGTACCGTGGCTGCAAGATTATCAATATGTACGGCATCACGGAGACAACAGTGCATGTGACCTATCGTGAGATCGGAGAAAAGGAAATCGAAGTTGGCATCAGTGACATCGGTAGTGCGATCCCGACATTGCAGGTCTACATCCTCAATGACGGTGCACTTTGCGGAATCGGTGTTCCCGGTGAGCTTTGCGTTGCAGGTGCGGGCTTGGCTCGTGGCTATTTGCACCGTGAGGCATTGACAAATGAAAAATTTATCGCCAATCCTTTCGGAGAAGGCAGGCTTTATCGCTCTGGCGATTTGGCAAAATGGTTGCCTGACGGCAATTTGGAATACCTCGGCAGAATCGATGATCAGGTGAAGATCCGAGGCTTTAGAATCGAGCTTGGCGAGATCGACAGCGTTTTGCGCCGAGTGGATGGTGTGAAGGATTGCGCCGTCATCGTTCGCAAGGATGCTGCCGGCGAGCATGCGATCTATGCTTACATTGTCAGCGACATGACCATCGATCCTGCATTCATCCGCAGATGTATGAAACGGTCGATCCCTGACTATATGATCCCTGCATACATGATGCAGATCGACACCATTCCCGTGACGAGAAACGGAAAGCTGGACAGAAAAGCTTTGCCCGAGGTTTCATATACGCAGGAATATACAGCGCCGATCAATCGGACGCAGGAGATTTTGTGTGAAATTTTTGGTCTGATTTTGGGCGTGGAAAAGGTTGGTATTACCGATAGCTTTTTTGAGCTTGGCGGTCACTCTCTTAGAGCGGCTCGCTTGGCAAACGCAATCGAAGAAGCGTTCGGCTGCAAGCTGCAGCTCAATGATATTTTTGAATATTCTACGGTAGAGCAGCTTGCGAATTTTATCGAAAGCAAAGACGAAAGCTGCGAATCCATACCGCAGGCGAAAATAGCAGAATTTTATCCGATGTCGGCGGCGCAAAAGCGCATGTATTTTGTCTGCCAGATGCAGCCCGAGAGCATTACCTATAATATCCCGGCGGCGTGGCATTTAGACGACAGGATTGATGCGGGAAGGCTCAAAGCTGCGCTGGAAAAAATGCTTCAGCGGCATGAGATTCTACGCACGGAGTTTAGTCTTTTCGACGGTGAACCGATCCAAAAGGTGCGGCAAACCGTAGCCCCGAATTTTGAGGTTGTGCGTGATGAGGAAACGAGCGAAAATGAGCTGATCGAACAGTTTATTCAGCCGTTTGATCTCTCGAAAGCACCGCTTCTGCGCATGAAGCTGATCGAACGTGAAGAAGGCAGCTTACTTCTTTTTGATTGTCATCATATCATCAGCGACGGCGTCAGCGAAGAGCTGTTTTTCAGCGAGCTTGCAGCCCTCTACAACGGCGAAGCACTGCCCTTACTGCAGCGGCAGTATAAAGACTACAGCCTGTGGATGGAAAGCCGGGAGCTTTCTGAGCAGAAGGCGTATTGGGTCGGGCAGTTCAGCGATGAGATCCCGGTCCTGGATCTGCCGACCGACTTCAATCGACCGCAGGAACAGAGCTTTGACGGTGCGCTCATATATGAGACGATCAAGCCGGAACTCATGCAGCAGCTCAAGGCACTGTGTAAGCGCTGCGGTGTTACGGAATACATGGCATTTTTAGCCCTGACGATGGTGCTCCTGAGCAAATACAGCAGGCAGGAGGATATCGTTGTCGGCAGCGCCTTCAGCGGAAGAACGCACAGGGATACGGAAAACATGCTGGGCATGTTTGTCAATACCCTTGCATTGCGAGGAAGCGTCGAGGGCGAAAAGACATTTGAAGAATTTTTGCAGCAGATCAAGGAAATCAGCCTGAAAGCGTATGAAAATCAGGAATATCCCTTTGAAGATCTGCTGGAGGCAGTGGAGGTCAGACGAGATATTTCGAGAAATCCGATCTTTGACGTGATGTTGGTTGTGCAGAATCAGGAGCAAGCAAGCTTGCAACTAAACGGTGCAACGGCAAGAAGACTCACGGTCGAAGACAGAGTTTCAAAATTCGATCTGATATTCCAAATGGAAGAAACGGAAAACGGCTATGCCTGCGGTTTGGAATATTGCACGGCATTGTTCACTGAGCGGACCGTGCGTAGAATGCTCAAGCATTATATCGCTTTGCTCGAACAGGTGACGGAAAATGCTTCCTGCAAAATTGCGGAATTGAAGGCAATCACGCAGGAGGAAGAAAGCAAAATTTTAGGTGAGTTTAACGCAACGCAGGCGGAGTATCCGAAGAACAAGACAGTAATGGAGCTGTTTGAGGCGCAGGTTGAAGCGAGAGGGGACGAGACGGCGTTGGTTTTTGGCTCGAAGTGCTTGACTTACCGAGAGCTGAACGAGCGAATCAACGCCCTTGCGTGGAAGCTGCGTGAGATGGGTGTGAAGCGTGAGGGCCTGGTTGCCATCTTGCCGAAGCGGAGCTTGCAAACCGTCATCGGTATCTGCGCTATCTTAAAGGCAGGTGCGGCATATGTGCCCATCGATCCGTCGTATCCTGAGCAGCGCATCGAGGATATTTTGCTTGACTGCAAGCCGAAGGTGATCTTGACCTATCAGGCGAGCGTGCAGACCCAAATCCCTGTGATCGACCTTACGGATGCGTCGGCGTTTGAGGGGAAAACGGAAAATCCTCCGGGCGTCAACGAACCGACAGATGCTGCCTATTGCATCTATACCTCAGGCACCACAGGACGACCCAAGGGCGTTTTGATCAAGCATCACAGCATCAATAATTTGGTGATGAACTGTGATTATATGCCGTTTAGAAAAGAAACAAGAACCATTCAAACGGGACAGCTTGTATTCGATGCTTCGACGTTTGAGATTTGGGGTACGCTCTTAAATGGTGGCTGCCTGCATATCATAACGGAAGATCTTTTGCTCGATGCAGAACGATTCGCAA
>SVKY01000046.1 GCA_015068235.1 Oscillospiraceae bacterium | reverse complement strand
AATCAACGACGGTATTGCCGTAATAGATCGTGCCATCTTCACCAACGGCATAAAGCGTGGTGGAGAAGTTATCGCCCATTTCTTTTGCATTGATGCCCTTATAAGTCACCTGATACATGAGTGCTTCACCTGTTGCAGGATTGACCTTGGCAGTCATCTGTTCACGGTCTGCAGTGATGCCGTAAATCGTGGTAACAGGCTCGCCACCTGCAACATCTTTCTTAACTTCTAAATAGAAATCTTTGTAGGAGTTGACATCAGCGCCCATGATGTTATAGGTAACGGTCATCTCAGCGCCGACGGAGATCGACATCGTGAATTTTAAGCTGTCCTTCGGCTCATACTTCGGCTCAGTGACTTCAATTGCACCGCAAACGCAAGTGCCGTCAACGTAATTGTGATCTTCGCTTACGTTATAGTCGCAGCTTTCGCAAGTGACAGTGTGATTCTCGCCGTGGTCGGTATAAGCATAGCTGTGACCGGTTGCTGCGACCTCGTCCGCCGTGTAGCTGTCGGAACAGGCTGCGCAGGTGTAGGTTGTGTAGCCTGCTTCCGTGCAGGTCGGTGCTGTCACAACGGCTTCGTAGGTATGACCCAATGCTGCGACTTCGTTCTGCGCCACGAGGATTTCGCCGCAGACGGAGCAGTGTTTGCCTTCCGTCAAGCCGGTTTCGGTACAAGTGGGAGCAACGGCGCTGTCGATCACTTCGGTATGACCGTTGGCTTCGATGACAGTTTGGGCAATCAAAATTTCGTTACAAACGGAGCAGTGCTTTCCTTCCGTCAAGCCGGTTGCGGTACAAGTGGGAGCAACTGCCTTATCGATCACTTCGGTGTGACCGTTGGCTTCGATGATAGTTTGTGCAATCAAAATTTCGTTACAAACGGAGCAGTGTTTGCCTTCCGTCAAGCCGGTTTCGGTGCAAGTGGGAGCAACGGCTTTATCGATGACCTCGGTATGACCGTTTGCCTCGATGATAGTTTGTGCAATCAAAATTTCGTTACAGACGGAGCAGTGCTTGCCTTCGGTTAAGCCGGTTTCGGTACAAGTGGGAGCAACCGCCTTGTCGATCACTTCGGTGTGTCCGTTGGCCTCAATGGTGGTCTGCGCTACAAGGATTTCACCGCAGACGGAGCAATGATTACCTTCGGTTAAGCCGGTTTCGGTGCAAGTGGGAGCAACTGCCTTGTCGATCACTTCGGTATGACCGTTGGCTTCGATGATAGTTTGTGCAATCAAAACTTCGTCACAGACGGAGCAGTGCTTACCTTCTGTCAAGCCGGTTTCGGTACAAGTGGGAGCAACTGCCTTGTCGATCACTTCGGTATGACCGTTGGCTTCGATGATAGTTTGTGCAATCAAAACTTCGTTACAAACGGAGCAATGCTTACCCTCGGTTAGACCGGTTTTCGTGCAAGTCGGGGCAACTGCCTTATCGATCACTTCGGTATGTCCGTTGGCTTCGATGATAGTTTGTGCAATCAAAACTTCGTCACAGACGGAGCAATGCTTACCTTCTGTCAAGCCGGTTTCGGTACAATTGGGAGCGACGGCGTTATCGATCACTTCGGTGTGTCCGTTGGCTTCAATGGTGGTCTGCGCTACAAGGATTTCACCGCAGACGGAGCAATGCTTACCCTCGGTCAAGCCGGTTTCCGTACAAGTGGGAGCAACTGCCTTGTCAATCACTTCAGTATGACCGTTGGCTTCAATGGTGGTCTGAGCCACGAGGATTTCGCCGCAGACGGAGCAGTGCTTGCCTTCGGTCAAGCCTGTTTCGGTACAGGTCGGGGCGACTGCTTCGTCAATCACTTCAACGTGTCCGTTTGCGCTGATGGCTTCGGTCTTGGTGCCGTTGCAGATTGCGCAGGTGTAGGTTTTAACGCCGCTTTCTGTGCAAGTGGGATCGGTTGTGATGCTGCCGCTGTCGTAGGTGTGTTCGGCTTTGAAGCTGTATCCACAGGCGCAGCTTGCAGTGTGTTGTGCTTCGTCAAACGGGGCATGTGTCAGCGTGTGTGCCTGCGCAGTATAGGAGGCGTAGACGGTGGTCTCTGCGGTGATCGAGCTGAGGTCTGCCTTTTTGCCGTTTGCATCGACCCAGGCGGCAAAATTATAATGCTGCTCATCGGTGTAAGCCTTGGTGGGCTCTGTGTCGCAAGAGGCGCTCTCGCCGCTGTGTACGCTCTGCGCAGAGAGAATATAGCCGTTTTCATCGCAGAAATTGACGGTATAGATGCTCTGCGGCAAATCACCCTTTTGTCCGACGTAGATATAGTCGATCGTGATTGCTGCGGTCTTTCCGTCCTGATTCTTCAAGTTATAGAACCATGCACGAACGGCTTTGATCTGCGATGCGGAGACAAAGTTGGTGCCCAAGCGAAGGGTGACGTAGAAATATTCACCGTTGAGCGTGCTTTCGTCAAATACAAGGCTTTCGCAGTACCATTTTGTGCCGTTATAGTAGTAAATACCGTATTGGAGATTGTCCTCTGCGCTAAAAAGTGTGGCATTTTCGACCTTTAACCGCATCTGGAAATAGTCTCCGTCAGAAGGCGTATAGGCAAGCGGAGTGACGGAGGAGGTCGCACTCGTCGAGGTCTGAATGTAATGCTCGTTATAGGTGGTGTCGGAAATGAGCGTGGTGGTGTAGGTGCCGGCTGAGTTGTCCACGGTTCCGACATTCAGTGCATATTTGCGGACGTACCAATGGCTTGCCAAATCGAAATCCAAACCGCCGTAGATCGTGCTGCTGTAGCGCTGCAAATCCTCCTCGGTGCCTGTGAAATCGAAGAAAAGGCTTTGATCCTGCTTGGGAACAATGGAATCATTGATGGCGATATAATCGATGGTAAATTTCGCAGTTTTGCCGGAAGCGGACGAGATTCCCTCGAAGCCGATGCGCAGAGCAGTGATGAAATCAGCTTCCGTAAAGTTGCTGCCTAAGGAGAAGGAAACCGTCTGATAACCGCTGTTGAGCATGCTGCTGCTCAGCAGATACTTGGTGTAATCGGAATTGCCGATGGAGGTTTTGTTGCCGGTCATGTAATAAACGCTCACGGCGGGGGTGCCGTTAGAAACCGCATTTTCGATCTTAAAGCGCATTTCGAAGCAATCGTCCTCGTTCGGCACATAATTCAGAGGAGTATCGGTTGTTTTGGTGGTGGTGGAGGTTTGGACATAGTGATAGGTCTGCGCTTCGGATTTGGATTCAAAGGTCAAAACGCCGTTGGCATTGTCATATGATAAATTTGCAACGGAGGAGGATCTTCCGACCCAATTGCCGTTATCATAATTGAAGCCGTCATAGATCTTGCCGGCGTAGCGCTCAATGGCTTGCTGATCGTTGGTGAAATCGAAACAGAGTGCATCACGGGCACCGACATAGATATAATCGACCTCGATCGAGCCTGCACTTTCGCAGGTGATGTTGCTGAAGCGGAAGCCGAGGGATTTGATCAGATCGGCGGAGGTGAAGGTATCACTTAACGGGAAATTCAGGGTTTGATACTCTGTTTTTGTGGCATCAAAGCTGAGTCTCATGCTACCGTTTGCCATGTTAACTCCATCTTCGATATAGTCGAAGACAACGGATACGGCGGGTGTTTTATCTTCGACTGCCAGACAGTCTGTAAGCTTAAAGCGGATTTGCAGGTATTCGGCATTCGCAGGGATAAAATTGAGCGGATAGTAGATGTAATGCGGTTCACTTGCCCAGGGGAAGTGCTCGTAGCTTGCTGTGGTTTCCAGCCACGGACCGTAACCGCCTGCACTATCAGGTCCGGGGATCACATCGACCGTCAGCGTGCCGGCTTCGTTGTCGATGGAGTACTTCGCTGCGCCGCCGTTTGCGCTTGTTGCCCAGTAGCCGCTTGTTTCTTGGTCGAAGTTGTAGCCGCCATAGGCGTTGCTCTGATAGCGAAGGACAGAAGCCTCATCGCCACTGAAGTCAAAGAAAAGACTTTCGCATGCAAGAACCGACGGAGCGTATTCACGAGGACCGATATAGAGATAATCGATCTCATAAGAACCGAGAACGGGGTTGGTTTTCAAGGTTCCGAGTACGTCAATGCGCAGAGCGGTCAGCGTTTCGCCCAAATATGCCTTGCCGCTAACGGCAGGGAGTGTGATGATGGCATATTTGCCGTTTGCGTGGTCAAGTGTAGGCTTGGAGATGGAATAGCTTTCCTTGAATGAAGCGGAGTTTTCGGTAGTGAAGAAGACCTGTACGCCTGTAGCTGTGCCGTCTGTGATCGTGGTCTTCATGCGAAGTTCGATGATATCACCCTCGTTGATGGCGTAATTCAGGGCATCGCCTGTGGAGTTGGTGTAGATGAAGGGGTCGCCGCCGGTGATATCGCCGCTGAGAGTGCCGTTTGCGGTATTGACGGAGGCGGTGACGTTGGAGGCGGTCCACTGAGAGGTCGCATCGTTCAGATCGCCTGCGTTGAAATCCAAAAGCAGGTAGGCATTTCCGACAACGATTGTGCCGTCTGCCAGGCGGCTGAAGGAGACCTCAGAGCCGTTGAGGGTGACGGAATCGATGCTTGTGTTGCCGAGATTGACATAAATTGTGCTGATGCTTACCTGCGAGTCGGAGGAGAGAAGCTCCAAAACCGTGCCGTTGCGCTTGGCAGACAGATCGGACAGCGAGGCGGAGGAACAAAGAAGCTGCGTACCGTTTACCGTAAGACTCTTGCCCTCAGAGACAGAGGCAAAGCGAACTTCCGTTCCGTTCAAGCCGACCATTGCGGTTTTGGCGTTGGTCGTGTAGCTGCCGAAGGTACGCTCGGTGGGGGTATCTTCAAAAGAATTGTAGTGGTAAAGCTCTGTGAGATCGGTGTTTGCTGTGTCGGAGATCGCAATGCGCAGCGCCATGGCGGTGGCATCATCGGTATTGCTCATGGTGATCTGCTCGGGCTGAATGCTTGCTGTTGCACCCTTGGCAACGGGATAGAGGACCGTCTGATAGGTGACGGTGCCGCTGGCGGTCTGTTTGTACTCAAAGTAAGATGTTTCGATCGAGGGAGCATCTGTGTCATAGCCCTTTTGCAGCGAGGCGGTGATATTATCTGTAGAAGCAGCCTGCGCAATGATCAGGTTTGCACCCGAGGAATAGGCTGTGGAGCCGGTCAAAGCGGTATCGCTTGCGATTGTGGGATTGGAATAGGGGGCACAGTGCCAGTTCTGCGTATAGATATGCGTGGTCGTGTCTGCGGGAACGACCTTGTCGGTGACGATGAGGATATCGCCAAGCTCTTTGATAAACGATACATTTCTCGTGTGCGTGAAATCCGTGGTGTGATAGACATCGCTTGTCACGCCGTCAACGACTTTTTTGGTGATATAATCGTCGTTGCTTGCCTTTGACCAAGAGGTGATGGTGGAAACGGCATCGTTTGCACTGATCTGAATATCGCCCAAATGCGCAGTGGCTGCCATATCGGTCTGCAGGGTTTGTGCGGTGCCGTCGATCTCGATGGTGTTATGGGAACGGGTTGTGGAATTTTGGAAGGGGAAGTGGGCGTGATCACTATCGTAAGAGGTCATGCCTGTGTCGGTCAAAAGCGCACGACCTTGGTAATACAGCAAGATCGCAAGCGCATCGCGGTGCGAATGGTTGCCTGCGCACTTGGCATTCATGAAGAACATGGAATCAGTGGAGGACCAGCCGGTGCGATCGGTGACGACCTTGATCTCGTCATACTGCGAGTGGGTGTCGGGGGCAACGCCTGTGCTGCGATCGACAAAATAGCTGATATTCTGTCCAAGCCCTGTTGCCTTTTCTTCATCGGATAGGCTTGCCAAAACAGTTTTCGCAGTGTTCAAGGCAGAGGGAGGACCGCCCTGTCCCCAATGCGGGGGCTTGTTGTTGGGGTAGGAGCAATCGATGAGATATTTTGTCAGCAGCATCATTTTGCTTGCGAACATCGTTGCATTGTCAGAGGTGTCACCGACCTCCTGCATGATCGCACGAAGCTGCGCACACCATGTGACAACATGAGACGGATAGCCGAAGGTGACTTCGTTGTAGCTGCCGTCTTTGTGGACGAGGGCGTCCATGACCAGGGACAGACGTTTTTCATAAATATTTCGCCAGGAAGAATTGTTGGCAAATTCGGTGAAATAGGCAATGACGCTGTAGAAGCCTGCCAGGTGCCAAATGCCACGGTTGGTGTAGACAAGGGTGGATTTGACCGTGGTGTTTGCGCCTGTGAACAAGATGGCAGCGCCGTTATAAAGATAGGTCGCCTCGTCGTAGAGCCAGGAAAGGATCTTGACGTTTTCATCAGCGGTCAGGTAGCCCTGTGTGACCAAATGCTTATAAATATACGGAAATTCCAAACAGCGGTTTGCCGATTCGATATCACGGTTTTTTGGCCAGCCTGCACCGGCATCGTCGATGAAATCGAGAAGCAAGTCCTTTGCTTTGTTCATGTGCAGGTCCTTTTGGGTTTGATCGGTATAGATATTGCCGTACTGCACCAAGGTGGTGATCTCATAAAAACGGGTGTTATAATTGAGCCATTCCGAGGGCGTGTTATCACCCTTGACCCAGTCGAAGCCATCAGAAAGACCATCGTAGGAGTAATGCCCGATATAGTCGCCGTCTGCGAGATAGTCCCAATCCAGCGTATCCTCGCTCCAGGTTTTGCAGTAGGAGCTGAAAACGCACAGATACAGCGAATCCTCGACCAAGACCTTATCGGCGTTGCCCGGGGAACGCTTTGCATAGACAACGAGCTTTGCACGAGAGACACCAGAGGGGATCTGAGTTGTGTCGAATTTCAGGTAGATGCGCATGGAGCTTTTGGAATATGGGAGATTATTTGTTGTGTCGGGGAAATGCTTGGCATAAAGTACGGTGGCGGAGCCGTAGCCATCTGCGGCGGTCTTGCCGGGGCGTACCATGGTGTCCTCAGTGGCGGTCAGTGTTTTGATGAGGCTGCCGCTGCTGTTATACAGCTCAAGCTGCGGTGGGTTGTTCGACTCGCTCGAACCGATGGCAACGCCGTCGGTGGTCGCCTTGACCTGATCGAGGATATACACACCGCTGATATCTGTACCGATATCGATGCTATGCTTCGTGTAGCTTGTTGCGGTGACATCGATGCCGCCACGGAAGTATTCGGAGAAGCCCACCGTGTCATTCATGCCCTGAAAGCGCAAATAGCCCGAACGCTGCGTGACATTGGCAGGATCATAGACGGAAAAGACCTCCTGATAGTATTCCAGAAGCTCCTGCTTTGCGGTCGTATAGTTTCCTGCATTGACGGCAGTCTTTACGGCGCTCAAGCCGCTTTGAGACAGATCGAGTGTGTTGAAAAAAGCGGCGTCCGTTGTGAGGCTGACACTCTTGGTCTGCGCTTGCACCTGCGGCAGAAGCGACAGGAGCAGGCACAGCGTCAGTGCAAGGCTGAAAATACGGCGAAATTTCATAGTGATTCCTTCCTTTCGTTTGTTGCAATCATAATCCGAAAATATCATAGCATATCCACTGACGATAAATCAACAAAAAACAACGAAATTTTATGCAAATTTTTCCGATGACACATAATATATATAAAATTTTAACCTCAGTTAAGTTGACAAGGCTTAGGTGAAATGGTATTATTTATATGGGATATCATGCATGGATTTTATTTTGGTGCGTATTATCATGAAAATACTCTGAAGGGAGTCAGAAAAATGAACAAGAGAAATTGCTTCACAAGAATCATGGCGCTTGTGCTGATTTTGACGATGCTGCTTCCGAATTTTGGCAGCGTGCTCGCTACGAACGGCGCAAGCCAAGCAGAGACAATGTCGGAGGAACGCCCGACCAAGGCGCTGCAAACTTCATTTTCGAAGGGCACCGCCAGTAAATCGGTGCCGACCTTGATCTATGATCCCGACAAGACCGCAGCGACCAATGCAGCGGTGTCGAATTTTGACCCGAGCGCTCAGATGGGCTATGAGGACTATCTGTTCTTCAATTTTATGAATGACGAAGCTTCCGTAGCCCGTTACAACAGTGCGACCTACAGCTGCAATTTTGATGAAGTTGGAACATCCTCAATCGCTACTCGCTGGTATTCCGGCGGTACACCCAAGACGACCAACACCATCAATAATGCCAGCGGCTTTATGCTCATGGTTGCCAAGGCTTACGGCACAAACGGCTTTTATGCGCAGACAGCCTTAAGCCCGGTTGCAGGACATCAATCCGATCACGTTTTGAACTACACCTCGCAGGCAGATGATGTATTCCGTATTCGTTTCCAGATCCGCAATGCTGTTGCGGTCGACGGCGCCACACCGACAATCTCCTTTTATTGCATGCGAGATGACGAAACCTCGGTCGAGCGCTGTACAGACAAAATCGATCTGACGGGCAAGCTGAACAGCGGTAATTCCGGTAGCTATATCACCCTTGAGATCCCCACCAACACCAAATATAAGGGTGTGATCAAGGCGATCCGCGTGCAGATCGAGGGCGTGACCTCCGCTTCCGAATCTGCATTAGCCAGAATCTACATCGCATCGATGTATCTCGGACCTGACAATACCGACGATATGCTCTATTTTGACTTCAACAATGATGCCGATGCGATCAGCCGCTATCAGAGCGCCGCGTACAACGGCTATAACTACGACACGGCAACGAATCCCCTGTGGGCAACCAGAGAATCCGCATCCTCCACGACCACCACGGACGGAAACGCCGATGCTGTTATTGATAATACGGCAGGCACGCTGTCGGTCAATGTCGCAACGACGAAATTCAGCACCAATTACGGTCCGTGGGTTGCTACGACGAAAAAGCACGGTACATATACCTATGGTGGGAATCAATCACAGCCTCTGAGCTACGATCCTGCCAATGCGGATTATATCCAGCTTCGCTTCAAGGTAACGGGCTGTACGGTGACAACGGGGAAAACCCCGACCGTTACTGTGGTGTATGACTATACAGACCCAACGACCTTGAATGTCACTCGATGTGATTATTCTATGACGGCGACCTACACCGCTACGGATGAGGAGTATCAAACCTTGACCATCGCACTGGAAGATGTGTTTAAGAATGCGGTGGAGATCAACAATATTGGCTTCCGTTTCTATCATCTGATCAGCGGCGGTGACGGCAAGGTCGTCATCGATTATATCTACGTCGGACCGGAAGAGACACTTCCGACCAAGGCGATGTTCTTTGATTTCACCAACGACTCAGCGGCGAAAGAGCGCTATGCTTCCACCACCTACGGCGGCAATAACTACGATGCCAACCCCGATATTTGGACTCGTACACCGGCGAACAACTCTATCAGCGTTACGAACACCGGCTTGGGTACGCTGAATTTGGATCTCGAGGATCCTGCAACAGGCGGCACCCCCTTTGCGCAGACCTCCACCGGCGCTACTGTATATGGTACGAATCCTTTGGATTACCGTCCGAATGAAAATGATGTCGTGCAGATCCGCTTTAGGGCAGAGAATGTGACGCTTGTAGCGGGAACGACAGCGATGCAGTTCAACCTGTACTATAAGGCAGATGGTGAATTCCTGACGACGGAGACCGGCGGTGCATTTGTGAAGCAGCTCGTAGAGCTTGAGTGGCTCTACTCCGGTCAGTATTATACCGTCAATTTGGAATTGCCCGATAATTTCACGCAGGCGAATGTGATTAATGCAATCCGTCCGCAGTTTGTCAATTTGCGTGAGATTAGCGGCGCTGATGGCAGAGTGTTCATCGATTATATCTATATTGGACCGCAGGAGCATGCACCGATCTCCTTTATGGCGCAGCGTAAGGTCGAAGCAGTGGACTATACAGGCGAAAACTACCGCTTGACCTATTCTGTCGATATGTTTAGAGCTACCGGCTCTGTCAGATTCAGAGAAATGCTTGCACCGGAATTCGAGTGGTATGACCCGTCGGATGAAACCTTCGGAAAAGATGCGATCAAGGTTTACAAGGCTGCCTATGCCGGAAACGGTAATTATTCGTCCACCAAAACACAGATCACTACGGGCTACGAATATCTGGCTTTTACCGATACGATCGGGGAGACGAAGACAATCAATCTACGCCTGACAGATATGGTGGGCGCTTACCGCAGAGATAATGATATCGCAGGCTACCGCTATATCGTTGAGATCAACTTCCGAGTGGATCACGACTACACGATCGGTGGCAACAAAATTCAGCCGTTCACCAACCGCGCCATTGCATACGAGGTTACAAAATCGAGTGAGCCTATTGACGGTATCACCTTCTCGGGCGAAACGCTCAACACGGCATTCCCGGATCCGACCTCTTATGACTTCTTCATGGAGCTGTACAACGAGGATGTCGATGCGGCAGACAAGACCGATATGACCGAAAAGGGCAAGGCATATGACCTCCTTGAGGCATGGAATGACACGAAGGCAAATCGCAACTATATCATCCTCAGCAACATGTTTGATAACTATGTCACGATGGGCTTGGACACGACCTATGCCGGTGTCAAATATGTGATGCAGCATGCTATTTACGATGGCTATGGTGTCGAGACTTCTTCTAAGACCTATTATGCTGTGACCTATCCTGCAGGAAGCACGACAGCTTCGGCTGAGGATAAATACGCAAGCACAAGCTTTGATCTGCAGACGGATGCCTTCTTCCGCACGAGGATCATATTCACCCCGAGCGATCAGACCGGCACCGACTCCTTGGGCAGAGCTGCGCAGGGGAGAGTTTGGACGGATGCGTATTCTTACTACTTTGCTCCGAAATTCGCTGTCGTCGACTACGGAAGGACCGTTTCGATCAACATGCAGGAAGAGGGACAGCATATTGGCACTAAGGACGATCCTGAGGATGAGAACAGCGGTGTTGTCTATGATTATGGCTTCCATATTCTCTCTAAGAATGGTCAGCTGGACGAACATTTGTCTAATATTAAGTTTAATTTCCGAAAGAATTTCATGGACGATAATGACATGTTCCTCTTGGAAGAAACGGCGTATGTTTATTATTTGACCCGTTCGAAGAAGGGCGAGAAGGGACAGACAAAGAGCACAATTGCCTCCTTTGAACCGCAGATCGCAGAAATTTTGGCTGACACCGGGATCGAATACGACATGGACCTGGATCAGTATTATTTGTACGATACGGAGACTAAGGAGCCTAAGGATCATCGAATCACGTATACCTTCGGTAAGGCTGATGAAACGCCGAAGGCGCTTGAGGGTGAATACTTCACCACCATGCGAAAGGTGACGATCATTCCGGCAAACAATATCTATTATGGAATGGATAAATTTAACCGCTCAGGAAACAAGGCTAATTGGGCATCTGATGGCACGAATAATGGTATCCTTCAGGAGCATGATTATGAGCAAGGCTACACTTCTCCCTATGGCTATGATAAGATCTGGTATGCTTCGGCTTTGACAGGCGAGACCAACAACAATGCCTATGGCAGAGCGTGGAAAGCAACGGTCAGTGCTGATAGCAACAACCCCTATGCAAAATTTACTTTTAAGGGTACAGGCTTCGAAATCATCTCCCATACGCTTAAAACGACGGGCATCCTGATTGTAGAGGTCTATTCCGGCACGACAGCATCAGCCATTGGTGACAATACAAATCTTGTGCGCAGATTCTTGGTCGATACCTATCATGCAGACGGAAATCTATATCAGCTCCCTGTTGTTTTGTGCAATGATCTGCCCTATGGGCAATACACGGTGCGTGCAAGAGGCTATTACCACGAGATCTTTGATCATGAGTACATGGCTACACTGAGCGCTGAGAGCAATGCTTCGGCAACGAGATCTGCCGGTACAGCCCTAACGGAGGCAAAGATTCGTCAGGTGCTCGGCCTGTCCGCAGATGATCTGCTGACCTATATCCCTTCGTCAAGCGCTGATTCCCCTGCAAAGCGCAGCACTACTACTACAACGGTTGACAAGAAGTATGACGTTTATCTCAATGCCTTCCGTATCTATAACCCCATGGATGACGTGATCACTGAGGCAGAATATCCCATGGAATATTTTGCATATCAGCTTTCTAACGAGGTCAATACCTCCGCAGACGAGACCATAACGACATTCTACAACATCAAGAATGATCTTCTGCTCGATCGCACCACATGGACGGGAAATGACGCAAACGGTGTTCTGTATTTGGGCGATGGTACGACCGACGTGGAGCAGGGCGATGAAGTCGGCGGCTTTGATCAAGACGAAGATGGCACGACGGAATATTCCATTCGCTTGGGCATGGGCGGCACGCTGGAGACGCAGATGGATTACCTGTTCTTCGACTTTACCGATACGCCCTATGATCAGAAACGTTATGATAATGCGGTCTATGGCGGTGTGAACTTCGACGATGCAGCAAATTGGCGTCCCGACAGCACATTGAAAAAGCCGCTCACCATCGCATCCGGCGCATTGACAATGGAATTGACGGATGATTACAGCGGAACCGGTTGGCATCATATCGATATGGGCAGCACATCTGCGTTCAATGATTTGAAATATATACCCAGTGCAAACGATGTGTACAAGATTCGACTCAGGGTGGACAATGCGACAACGCTTGATACAAAGGATGAAGAAATTCGAGTCGGCTTCGGTTATTACACCGATGCGGCAGGAGCCTATGTTTATGACTATGAAGATGTAAAGGCTGAGAGATATATCGATAAAGGCTATTTCGACGTTGTGGTAGATCTGTCAACAAATACAACATATAAAGACGCGGCGTGTATTACGCGTTTCCGTCCGTACTTCCATTTCATCGGCAACTCCGATGCCACCGCAAGCATCACAATCGATTATATCTATATCGGACCGGATCCTTCCGGAAATTCTGTTCCCGATAAGTATCTGATGGATGTCAATGAATCGCTGCTGGCAAGTGGCTGCCATGGTGCGAGAATTTCCTGTGATTTGACTACGAACAGCTACTATTGCGAATGCTCCGAACGGCACGAAATGACAGGCAACCAGTATCTCAATGCAGGTCATTACTACATCACGGACAACAACGATGCAAGAATCAGCTCTGCTTGCCACAGTGCGGGTGTTTCTTATGCGCACACCTATGACACGGATAAGAAGAAAACAACATATCACTATTACTGTGAGTGTGGCAGCGACAACCACCACATGAATAATGCCGCGCTTCGCAAGAGTGGCGTGACTTGCTATGACGATCAGTATGCGATTGATGGTCCTGCAAATGAGCTGTATTTGAAGGACGGCAGCGGCATCGCCTTCGATGTCGGCACATCGACCCAGGTGCAGATCAGCCTAAAAGCTGTCAACGGCAAGAGTGTTTCACTCTACGCCTACGACGGCACGACGATGGTCGATACGGGAATCAGCTCTGCGATTTTGCCCGAAATGTATTTTAGACTCGACAGCAAGTATATCCATGATGGCTCAGTTTTCCTCATGTGCAAATCGGACGACAGCACAGCGATGATGTCCCTGTGCAACATCAAGGTCTTTAATGGTGAAAAGCCGAAGGTAAAGGCTTCTCTTGCGGTCAAGGCGCTGCAAATCTTCACACAGGAACAGCAGGAACCGACCTATGCGCTCGACGAGAATCTGAGTGTTTCCATGAGCATCACCGCAGGTGCGGAAATGAAGGTCAACTATATGCTCGTGGCATCCAAGGTCGCTGAGTATGAGGACTTCTATCTGGAGGTCATCAAGGAAACAGCAAACGGCGAGAGCATAAAAACGGTCTATGAGGCAGATGCACTTGAGGCGAAGATCAACACACAGACCAATGAGATTGCAGCATATTTGGCAACCTATGAGGGCATTAACGCCAAGGAAATGGGCGACAGCTTCAGCGCAACGCTCTATGCCGTAGCTTCCGATGGCACGATCTACCATGGAAATGCGGTCACAGATTCCATCAAATCCTATTTGGTGCGCAAGCTGGACAATGAAGCTTCTTCTGCGGAGCTGAAAACGTTGGCGGTCGATATGCTGCGTTACGGTGCAGCGGCACAGGTTCGTTTGGGCTATAATACCGAGAATTTGGTCACTGCGGATCTGACGGAAGAACAGCTTTCCAATGCAACGCAGGAAATCCCCGAGGCTGCTGACTATGAAGCAGCAAACGGCGAAGGTGCAAGCTTGAACGCAAGCATTACGGTCGCATCGAGAGTGCAGCTGAACCTGTCCTGCATCTATACGCCGAGCGATGCAAGTATACTCAAGTGTGTCATCACAGATGTGCAGACAGGCGAAATGTTAGCCCAACTGCCTGTTTCCGTGAAGGAAGACCTTATGTGCACTGCGCTGTATGAAAATGTCGGCGCAAAGGAAATGCGTAAGGTCATCAACGCGACGATCTATGAGGGTGAAACGGCGGTTTCCGAGACACTTTCTTGGAGCGTTGAGAGCTACGTCGCACAGACGAGAGCGAAAGCCAATGTAGCCGACGATGAGCTGAACATGGTCAACGCTATGCTTATTTACGGCGATGCCGTGGCTGCTTATATGATGTCCATCGGACAGTAAATAAAATTGGCTGAGGTCATTGACCTCAGCCAATTTTATTCGGTTGTAAAATAAAGAAACTTCCGATTTACCGGTGAGTTTCGTATTTGCGCAGGTCAAAGCCTTCTCCTTGAGGAGAAGGTGCCCCGAAGGGGCGGATGAGGTGGAAAGGTTACGAATTTTCCGAAGATTATCATAATAACGCAACTTTTTTTGCACACCTCATCAGTCAGCTGCGCTGGCAGCTTCTTCTTCGCACTAAGAGCCTCGCTTCGCTCGGTTGCGCTACGCATACCCTGAAGCGGAGGGCATCCTCAAGGAGAAGCCTTAGTCAGTGCAAACTGAAAGTCAAATCGGAATTTGATAAGCAGTGTGTGCTACAAGATGCTTTCCAAAGCTGCTACAGCACCTTCATCGGGCAGACAGGACAGCTCGATTATGGGTACACATTTGGCAATTTGCACAGCGGTGTCTACGATGTTCGAAAGGTCGGCTTGATATTCCGGCGGCAGGTATGAGCCATTGATAAACACAGGCAATGCTTCCGTCAAACGCAAACGCCGAACGGAATTCTGCTTCGCCTGCTCTAATGACACGATAGCAAGCAGCTTTTTCGTTCTGTTATGGCAATCGGGAGAGGAACCGCTTAGAGGAAAGCCATAGGCGTTTACATTTTCTCCCTGCAAGCCGATGACAGCACGATCGCCGTTGACAATAAAGGCGTTTCGATGTACCTTCCAAAGCTCGGCTTGCGTGCTTTTTCCGGTTCCCGAGGGAGCGGTAAAGAGGATCGCACCACGCTCAGTTATGATATACGAGGCGTGAAGCAGAAGTTTCTGATGCTGCAAAAGCACGTGGGGCAGAGCAAGCTGGGGATAAAGCTGATCCACCTCACTGCCCCAAGGCAGATTTTCTTCTGAAAGGTGGATGCGCATGCCGTGGTCAAATTCTTCGGTAATGGCATAATCCCGTCCGTGAATTTGATCATGATAGTGCTTGCCATTGGGTAACATCGGAAGATGAGGATACATATGACATTCGTAAGTGTAATCTGACTGCGCTGCGCTGCACAAAAATTTCTCCCACGAGGCGTTATTTGTCATGGCAATGTCAGAACGAAGGGTGATATGCAGATCAGCGATTTTATATTGCAAAACGTGAGCCATCGGATCTCTCCTTCCAAAATATCTGCCATGATAATATAACAAAAAATGATAGATTTTGCAAGTGTTACTGTTTTCCCTGCGGTCAGGCACAAATCGGGGGCAGAGCCAATAAACTGTACTGATAGCAAAGGAGGAATCAATATGCTGATAAGGCTGAATGCTTTGCCTGAAGGACAGTGTGCGACGGTCAAGAACATTTGCATAGATGGAGCGATGCGCCGACGGTTGTTTGACTTTGGCTTGATCGAGGGAACAGAAATTTGCTGTCTGCGCCAAGGAAGGTGCAAGGGACCGGGCTTGTTTTGGGTTCGGGGGACGATGCTTGCGCTGCGCAGGACGGACAGTGCGAATATTTGCGTAGAAGCATGCGAGTGATAGCATTTGCCGGAAATCCGAATGTGGGGAAAAGCACACTTTTTAATGCTTTGACGGGCATGAAGCAGCACACCGGGAATTGGTCGGGTAAAACGGTTGATTTGGCACAGGGGAAATATTTTTATAAGGGAGAAAGCTATCAGCTTGTGGACTTGCCGGGGGCATATTCTCTGGTCAGCCATTCGCCCGAGGAAAGAATTGCGGAGGATTTTTTGCTGTCGAAAGAGGCGCAGTGTACGGTGGTTGTTTGCGATGCAACTTGCTTGGAACGCAGCTTGATTTTGGCGTTGCAGGTGATGGAGATCTGCGAAAATGTTGTTTTGTGCATCAATCTGATCGATGAAGCGCAGCGAGCGGGAATCGAAGTGGATTCGAAAGCCTTGCAGATGCGCTTGGGCGTGCCTGTGGTTCTGACGAGTGCAGAGAAACAGCAGGGACTTGAGGCGTTGAAGGAAACCCTACGTTCTGTTTGCGATGGGTTTGCCCCGATGCAGCCAAAACGCCTCGGCTGTGGGATCCGTGGCAAAACACAGGAGGCTTCTGATGCGATCGCACGCCGTTTTGTTCGCTTGGCGCAGGAGACGGCGCAGCATGCGCTTTTGCGGACTGAGAAGAAAAAGGCATCTTTCACGCAACGCTTAGACCGTATTTTTCTGCACCGAAGGCTTGGTTATCTTGCAATGCTTTTGCTGCTGTTTGCTGTGTTTTATCTCACCATTGAGGGGGCAAATGCTCCGTCGCAGCTTCTGCAGTGGTGCTTTGACCGTGTTGGCAATTTTCTCGAAAAGGTCATAAAAATGCCGGAATTTTTGCATGGCTTACTGTTTGACGGTATTTATGCAACGGTGAGCCGGGTGATTGCCGTGATGCTTCCGCCGATGGCGATCTTTTTTCCGCTCTTTACGCTCTTGGAGGACTTCGGCTATTTACCGAGGGTGGCGTTTTTGCTCGATGAGCGCTTCCGCATTGCGGGCGCTTGCGGAAAGCAATCCCTGACGATGTGCATGGGCTTTGGCTGCAATGCCGTAGGGGTCAGCGGATGCCGCATCATTGACTCTCCGAGGGAGAGAAAGATCGCCTTGCTGACCAATGCGTTTGTGCCCTGTAACGGACGGTTTCCGATTCTGATCGTGCTGATCGGAATGAGCTTTTCGTTTGGCTCTGCGATCTTGGGCGCTGCAGTGCTGACGGGATGTATTCTGCTGAGCATTGCAATGACGCTTTTGGCATCGTTTTTTCTGCACAAAACATATCTGCAAGGGACACCGTCTTCCTTCGTCCTGGAGCTGCCGCCGTATCGAAAACCACGCATTTTTCAGGTGATCGTGCGGTCGGTTTTGGACCGGACACTGTCGATTTTGGCACGTGCAGTGGCTGTTGCAGCGCCTGCAGGTGCGATCATTTGGTTGCTTGCAAACCTGAAAATTGATGCACAGCCGCTGTTGCAGGTCGTTTCGACATGGTTGGATCCTTTGGGGAAATGCTTCGGTTTGAGCGGCGCGATCTTGCTGGCATTTGCTTTGGGAAGTCCTGCAAATGAGCTTGTGTTACCGATTTTGCTGATGATCATGACAGCTTCTCCGACCTATTGCGACACACAGCTTCTGCAATTGAGCGGCTTTTCGTGGCAAATGTCTTTGAGCACCATCGTGTTTACGCTCTTTCATTGGCCGTGCCTGACGACGCTTTGGACGATCTACCGTGAAAGCCGCAGCTTTACGCAAACACTCCTTGCAGCGGCTTTGCCGACGGCATTTGGGCTGAGTTTGTGTTTTCTCTTAAATCTGTTTGTATAATAAAAAGGGGCTGTAAAAAAACAGCCAAATAAAGGCGGCGAGTCTCTGCAAAGAGGCTCGCCGTCGACCATTGTTAGGAAATGTTTATTTAAGATTATGTAATGTGCTAAATTGCAGGGAATTTGCA
>SVKY01000045.1 GCA_015068235.1 Oscillospiraceae bacterium | reverse complement strand
GGCGCACAGATGCCGCCGCAGCGGTATGCATGCGAGCAACCGAGCGAAGCGAGGCTCTTAGCGAGTCGCAGTCGTGCGCCCCTACGGTGTCAAAACGCAGCCAACAGCTCGATAAATCGGAATTTGGCGGTCAAAAACCAAAAAGAAAGAAGTGTTTATTTATGGTCGGTCTTGGAACGCTGATCAACTGTGGATGTATTTTGCTCGGCGGCATTTTTGGTATGCTGTTCGGGCGTTTTGTGAAGGAAAATGTGCAAGATGCCCTGAGCAAGGTCTGTGGGCTCGTTGCAATTTTTATGGCGCTTTCCGGGGCGATGGAAGAAATGCTGCGTGTGGAAAACGGAAAAATCGTGAGCTCCGGAACGATGCTAATTTTGGGCTCTTTATCGATCGGAACGCTTTTAGGAGAGCTTTGCGGCATCGAAAAAGCGATCGAACGCTTCGGTCAATGGCTAAAAATAAAAACCGGTAACGCAAAGGATGGCAACTTCGTCGAAGCGTTTGTTACCGCCTCGCTGACGATCTGCATCGGTGCAATGGCGATCGTCGGAGCGATCGAGGAAGGTGTGACAGGAAACTACGAGATATTGGCAACAAAGGCTGTTCTCGACCTTGTCACGATCATGGTCATGACCTGCGCAATGGGAAAAGGTTGCATTTTTTCAATGATCCCGGTCGCCTTGTTGCAGGGTGGCGTTACAGCACTTGCAGGGCTTCTCAAGCCGATCATGACAGAGCAAGCGCTTTCGAATCTTTCTATGGTCGGTTCGGTAATGATTTTTTGCGTGGGTGTGAATCTCATTTGGGGTAAGAAAATTCGGGTTGCGAACATGCTGCCTGCGATCGTCTTCGCCACTGCCGCCGCCTTCTTGCCTATTGCCTAAAAAAATACAAGAATTTACAAATTATTTGTAGATATTTTATCATCCCTATGATATAATGTATTTGGTGGATGTTGGCGTTCACCGAAAAATTGTAATCATGCTGCATCCTTGCGGCAAATGTAATAGGAGGAAAAACTATGGAAACCTATGGTCTGGAAAAACTCGGCATCCTCGCTCCCAAAGCTGTTTATCGCAACCTCGGCCCTGCTCAGCTGACCGAAGCTGCTCTGCGCCGTGGTGAGGGCAAGCTCTCCAACACCGGCGCTTTGGTCGTTACCACCGGCAAGTACACCGGTCGTTCGCCTAACGACAAGTTCATCGTTGATACCCCTGCCATCCATGACGATATCGCTTGGGGCAAGGTCAACCGCCCGATCTCCAAGGAGAAGTTCGATGCCATCAAGGGTAAGCTCTGCGCGTACCTGCAGGATCGTGAGATCTTCATTTTCGACGGCTTCGCAGGCGCTGACAGGGCTCACACCAAGAAGTTCCGCATCGTCAACGAGCTGGCTTCTCAGAACCTCTTTATCCATCAGCTTTTGATCCGTCCGACCGCTGAAGAGCTGGCATCTTACGGCGATGCCGATTACACCGTTCTCTGCGCTCCCGGCTTTAAGTGTGATCCCGAGATCGACGGTGTCAACTCCGAGGCTGCCATCATGATCGACTATGAGGCTCACCTCATCGTGATCGCAGGCTCTCGTTATGCAGGCGAAATCAAGAAGTCCGTTTTCTCCACCATGAACTTCGTTCTGACCAAGGAGAACATCCTGCCCATGCACTGCTCTGCAAATATGGATCCCGAGACCCATGAGACGGCTGTTTTCTTCGGTTTGTCCGGCACCGGCAAGACCACCCTGTCCGCTGACCCGAACCGCAAGCTCATCGGTGACGACGAGCACGGCTGGGCTGATGACGGCATTTTCAACATTGAGGGCGGCTGCTATGCAAAGTGCATCAACCTCAAGGCTGAAAACGAGCCTGAAATTTTCAACGCAATTCGCTTCGGCTCCTTGGTCGAGAACGTCATCATGGACGACGAGACCCGCGAGTTCGACTTTGACGACGGCAGCTTGACCGAGAACACCCGTGTCGGCTATCCCGTTGAGTACATCTCCAACTCCGCAATCCCCGGCGTCGGCGGCATTCCCAAGGTCGTTATTTTCCTGACGGCTGATGCCTTCGGCGTTCTGCCTCCGATCAGCCGTTTGAGCGAGGATGCAGCAATGTATCACTTCGTTACCGGCTTCACCTCGAAGCTTGCAGGTACTGAGCGTGGCGTTACTGAGCCGCAGCCGACCTTCTCCACCCTGTTCGGCGAGCCCTTCATGCCGATGGATCCGTCCGTCTATGCTGAAATGCTCGGCAAGCGTATCCGTGAGTCCGGCGCAAAGGTTTATTTGGTCAACACCGGCTGGGCAGGCGGCTCCGCAGCCTCCGGCGCAAAGCGCATGAAGCTCGCTTACACCCGTGCAATGGTTTCCGCTGCTCTCAACGGCGATTTCGACAATGTTGAGTTCAAGCATCATGACGTTTTCAACGTTGACTATCCGACCTCCTGCCCGAATGTTCCGGCGGAGATGCTCGATGCACGTGGCCTGTGGTCAGACAAGGACGCTTATGATGCACAGGCAAACAAGCTAGCAACCATGTTCTCCGACAACTTCGCTAAGAAGTATCCGAACATGCCCGAGCACATTGCCAACGCAGGCCCTAAGGCAAAGTAATTGAAAACCAATCGCTCCGTGCAATTTTGCACGGAGCGATTTCTGATACTGAAATCTGATAAGAAGTATTGATTAGATTCCGATTTATCGTGAGATTGGCAGTTCATATATGTCATTGCTATGAAAAAGCCTCGTTTCTGTCATTGCGAGACCCCAACGGGCTCTCGCAATGACATGGACGATAGTGCATTCAAATAGCTCGACAAATCGGAATTTGACACATATTTACGTTTGGTTTTTTGCTTCTTCCCAAGAAATGAATTCCTCTTCCGCATTCTTTTGCGCTTCAATTAGAACATCTCTTGCAATTCCAAGGTTGTGCTCCTCGAGCGCTTCCAACGCTGTGGTAATCCCTTTCCATAAAATAAGATATGACCCTTTATACTCTTGCATATTCTCACCTCAATTTTGTTATACCCTTATTCAGGTTAAAAGTCAATAACCTGAATCAGGGTATTGCATAATTGCCTTGAGGTGATTTTTTTGTATGGACGATTACGAGACCTGCGTGAAGATGCGGACATGAATCAAACGCAGGTTGCACGCTATCTGAATATGTCGCAGACAGGGTATTCAAAATACGAAACCGGCGAAAACGACATTCCCACGCAGGTTTTGATCAAGCTCTCTGCGCTGTACCATGTCAGTATCGACTATATCTTGGGCGTTTCGGATGATAAATAATATAAAAACAGAGTGCCGATGTTTGGCACTCTGTTTGATTTTTATTAATAGAACTTAACCTCTGCGGTCATTGCAGCTTCTTCATCGTAGCCGCAATTCTCGATCGCTGCATCGGTGGTCTCGGTGTACCACTCGCTGCGCAGTGTGTTCTCAATGCTCAGATCACGATAGCCTTCGCCCTCGCCGAGGTAGAAGTAGAATACAGTCTGACCTTCCTGATCGCTCACGGTCCAATCGCCTGCCGCACGCTCTTCGACCATCATCCAGTTGTACATTTCCTTAGAAACGCTGGAGAATGCATAACGGCTCTGGTTCTCAGCATTGCCTTCTTCGGAGTGATCATGCTCCTCGCCCTCTTCGTGCTCGTGGTCGAGGTTTGCAAGAATCAAGGAACGGAAGTTCTCCTCAGAGGGATCTGCCTCCAAAGAAGCCTTGATCTCAGCGACCTTCTCTTCAGCGGTCTTCTCGCCCTCTGCCAGCTCTGCGCCCTCTTCATCATCAGCGATGGTCAGGAACAGGTGGTTGACGGTGTTATAGTCCTCACGGGTGATGAACTTGACAACAGCATATCTGTTCTCGTCATCCTCCAGCTCTTCGTCCTTCTCGATGGTGAACATCTTGACCTCATCGGGCTGCGCCTCGCCATAGAGCCAATCATAGGCTTCCTCGGGCAGCTCGACAGAGTAGCTCATGGATTCCAGATACTCACGGGTATAGTCGGTATAGATGGAAACGCTGTCATCTTCAACATCAAAGTCAGCAGCCATCTTCTCGGCAGCTTCCTTCGCCTGATTGTCCAGCTCAGCCTTCTCCTCATCGGTCAGCTCAGCCTCGGTCTCCTCTTCCGTCTCTTCCTCAACAGCTTCTTCCTCTGCATTTTCCTCAGAAGTTTCTTCCTCGGTTGCAGCCTCAGCAGCTTCCTGCTCTGCCTGAATGGTAGAAGCATCCGTTACATAGTAATAGAAAGCTGCGGTATCGAAATCCTCGGGAGCCTCTGCATCACGGGCAGCCATTTCCTCAGCGGTATACTCGATGGTGTTGGGGTAGGAGGAAGCTACGGTCACGACCTCCATGTACTTGCGGTATGCGTCCTCGTCGCAATCACGACCGAACACTGCCTCGATGTAATCATCGATGTCCATGTTGTTCTGATCGGCATAGCTCTGGATCTCAGCGACGGAATCGTCAATGCTGTCCTGCTCTTCTTCGGTGAGCTTGTAGCCTGCCGCAGTGCCTGCCTGATAGACACTGTAAGCGGAAGCTGCATTGCGCATGGCATTGTTCGCCAGCAGCTGTGCCCAGGTGACATCATACACGCCGTCGACCGGCTCAAATGCTTCCAGGTAGGAAGTGTCGATGCCGACAAGACCCATCATGGACAGGTCGCTGGAGTCGATCTTCTGCTCGTCGAGAGCGATGGTGTTATCCATACCGAGGTAGGAGTAATACTGATCGCAGGTCGCTGCGAGCTCACGGTAGAAGAAGTTAAATTCGCAAACCTCAACATCATGGTCGCCAACGGTCAAAACCGTTCTGTGCGCCTGGCTGTAACGGTAATACCACATGCCGCCGAATACGACAGCAGCGATCAGGATCATGCAAATGGCAAAGATCCAACCTTCGGAAATCTTCTTCTTTTCCTTCTTGACTTCGGGCTGTGCGATGGTGGAATATTCCACACGCTTTTTTCTTTCACGGGATGCGCTCATTTGTAAAACCTCACAATCGTGGAAATTATTTGGGTAATCCCAAAATACAACTTCCATATTATACAGTTAATTTTCCAAACTTGCAAGTGCAAAGTGCAAAATTTACAAATTTTTTCGTTTTTTTTGCAAAAAAATCCCCGCTACAGCCGTGTAACTCCGTTTATAACCTGCACGATAGGGCAGGTGGGTTGTCTCTCCGCGTCTTTTCTGCTTCCAACGTCCGCTTACGGTCAAAGCCAAAGCGGGAGGCCTGCACGCCGAAACGGAAGTCCGACATCCCTTAAAATAGATGTGGGTCTAAAAGGAGCTATCACGAACCAAGCAGGGAACTTTTATAAAATTAAAAACGTCTTAATATTATACCTCGTCCTCGTCGTCGTCATATTCCTCACCGACGTCGATCTCGAACATTTCCTCCATGAGAAGATCGTAAACCGCCTCAAGCTCCGCCTCGTCCTCCACGGCAAGCAGCACGGGCTCGTCATTTTCAGTCACGGACTTCAGGATGCTGACCTCCAGCTCCTCCGCCTCGTCATCGGCATCGACGGGAGTCAAAGCAAGGTATTCCACTCCGTTATAGGTCACAGAGGACAAAACCTCCAGCTCATAATCCACGCCGTCCTCGTCTGTGATCGAAATCACGTTGCGCTCAAAATCATCCATGTCAGCGCCTCCTTGTTTGATCTGCTTCTATTTTAACCGCATACGGCGAGAAAATCAAGAGGGAAAGCGTCGGTTTTTTTAAGAAATATAATTTTCTATCACAGTGGCAAGCTCTTTTTCATCCTCGCAGACGATGCCCCGCTGCAAACGCAGGCGATCGGAGCACGGAAAGCTTTCAGTGCGAATGTCACTTCGGTAAACCGCGCCACTTTTTTCATCTCGCACGGCAAGATAGCCATTGTCGGAAAATATCGTATACAAAATTAATAAAAAATTCAGAATCATCAAAATCCGACCCAGCTTTCGGACTTTGGCTAAAATCAAATTCAAAGCCATCACCTACCATTATTTTTTCGCAATTTTGTGCAAATATCCAACAATTTTTCTGTTAATATAGATTTGACAAGCGTGATATAATATATAGATAAAGGATAATGGGTTGGTATGCGCACCGACCGTACATAGAAGAAAGTGAGGTCATCTTATGGCAAGATCGGATTCAGCAGCGAAGCAGCCGCATATTCTCTGGCGCATCAGCCGTGTATTTTTGCACATCCTCGGACAGATCGTGCTTTGGGTGCTGGTCATAACCGGAACGTTGGCGATCATCGTTGCAATCGCAGGCAGCATTTTTATGTCGAAATTCTCGGACTATCTGAAGCATGACATCATACCTGCGGCGCAGGAGTATGCCAATGCGCTCCATTTGGACAACAAATCCATGGCGCAGACCTCCATCATTGTCTACACCGACAAGCAAACCGGTGAGGTCCACGAGCTGCAACAGCTTTACGCCACGCAAAACCGCATTTGGGCAGGCTTTGACGAGATTTCTCCGCATTTGGTCAATGCCGCCATCGCCATTGAGGATAAGCGTTTTGCCGAGCATGACGGCGTGGACTGGATCCGCACGATCTCCGCTGTTGGTAACTTTGTCGGCGGCGATACCTCCTACGGCGCTTCGACCATCACGCAGCAGCTGATCAAGAATTTGTCGCAGGAGGACGAGGTCACCATCCACCGCAAGGTGCAGGAGATCTTCCGTGCCATGGCGTTTGAAGATCGCTATACCAAGGAAGAGATCATGGAGTGGTATCTCAACACGATCTATCTTGGAGAGGGCTGCTATGGCGTAAAGAGCGCATCGCAGGTCTATTTTGCCAAGGATTCTGCCTTGGATTTAACGCCTGCGGAGGCTGCAAGTATTATTGCCATCACCAACAATCCCTCCCTCTATGATCCGTATATCAATCCCGAAGGAAACCGTAACCGTCAGGTCATCATTCTCAACGAGATGCACTCGCAGGGCTATCTGACCGAGAGCGAGCTGCGTGAAGCACTTGCGCAGGAGATGGTTTTCCACGACGGAAGATATGACGAAGAGACCTATGTTTGTGTCAATTCCGAGTGTGGCTTCGAGGGCGAAGCCGGTGATTATAACGAGGGCGATGACGGCGCATTCCGCTGCCCGAATTGCACCACCGTCAATCCTGCTGTCGATGGCAGCAGCGGTTACTCCTACTTTGTTGACACGATTTACCGTGATGTGGTCGAGGATCTGAGCGAGCAGCTCGGCATCAGCGAAAATGCCGCAGAACAGATGGTTTTGACCGGCGGCTACCGCATCTATGCCACCATCGATGTGGCAGCTCAACGGCAGGTTGACGAAATTTATCAGAATTTGGATAATATTCCGCAGGCATCGAGCGCACAGCAGCTGCAATCAGCTATGGTCATTATCGATAACGCAACGGGCGATATCGTTGCCATCGTCGGCGGCGTGGGCGAAAAGAACGGCAGCTTGACCTATAACCGTGCGGAAGCTTCCCTGCCCACGGGCTCGGCCATCAAGCCCATTTCAGTCTACGCGCCGGCGCTTGAGGCAGGCGTGATCTCCCCTGCTACCGTTTTCGAGGATTCGTCCTTCTATGACGTAAGTCAGCCGCCCTGGCCGTACAACAGCTCACGCTCCTTCAGCGGTCCGTGCCTGGTGCTCAGAGGCGTCAGCAGTTCTTTGAACACGATCTCCGTCAAAACGCTCGACAAGCTCGGCTTGCAGGAGAGCTATGATTTCCTGACCCAGAAAATGGGCATCACCACCCTGGTTGAAAAGAAAGAGACCGGCGGCAAGACCTATACCGATATTTCCTATGCGCCGCTGGCACTGGGTGAATTGACCTACGGTCTGACCGTTCGTGAAATGACGCAAGCCTTTGCAACCTTCCCGAACGACGGCATTTTCCGCGAGGCTCGCACCTACACCCACGTTGAGGATGCCGAGGGCAACATCATCCTGGAAAATCTTCAGGAAAGTCACACCGCTTTGGGCGCAAAGGCAAATTATTACACCAATTATATGCTCGAATACGCCGTGGACTACGGCACCGGCTATCCTGCCAACATGAGCAATATGGCGGTTGCAGGCAAGACCGGCACCTCCAACAACAACCAAACCCGTTGGTTTGCAGGCTACACCCCCTACTACACTGCCGTTGTTTGGTGCGGCTACGACGAGCCCGAACAGATCGTCATCTCCGGCACGAATCCTGCCATCACAATGTGGAATCAGGTCATGCGTCCTCTGCATGAGGGCTTGGAGGAACGCTCCTTTACCACCGCCGACAATGCTTATTATTACAACGTCTGCGCAGACTGTGGTATGCTTGCCGCAGAGTCGTGCAAAAAGGATGTGCGTGAAAGCCGTATGGTTGGCGTAAGGCTGTTTGCCGAGGATGCGCCCACCAAGTATTGCGAATGTCACACCATCGTCAAGTTCTGCAAGGAGACCGGCAAGGTCGCCACGGAGTTCTGCCCCGAAACGGAAGAAAAGAGCATGCTCCTGTACAACGAGGATTGGAAGGTCAACAAGGATAAGGACTACGTCTTTAATCCCGAGGAGGCTAAGACCTGCGACAAGCACACCGAGGAGGTCAAGCCGACCGAGGAGACCACCGAAGCAACGGAGCCGAAAGAGCCGACCGAGCCAACAGAATCGACAAAGCCGGCAGAAACCACAAAGCCGGCTGAACCGACAGAATCCACGGAGCCGACCGAATCGACCGCAGAGCCGACCTTGTTTTTTGACGAAGCGGCTCTGCCTCCCGAGGACGAATGGTACACCCATCGGGAAGTTCAGTGGTAAAATATAGATCAAATCAGGAGGTTTTCCTATGTGGAAAGCTGAACATTGGAAGGATTACGAGGTATTAGACACCTCTGACGGCGAAAAATTGGAGCGTTGGGGCAGCTATTATTTGGTGCGCCCCGATCCTCAAGTGATTTGGAACACGCCGAAAAAAGACCCCCGTTGGCACAAATTCGATGCCCGCTACGCACGAAGCAATTCCGGTGGCGGTCAGTGGTCGCAGCATAAGCTTCCTGAGCGCTGGCAGATTCGCTACCGTGATTTAACGTTCAACGTCAAGCCGATGAATTTTAAGCACACGGGCGTTTTCCCCGAACAGGCTGCCAATTGGGATTTCATTGCCGAGCAGATCGAAAATGCAGGCAGACCGATTTCCGTATTGAATCTCTTTGCCTATACGGGCGGTGCCACCTTGGCAGCTGCCAAAGCAGGCGCTTCCGTTTGCCACGTCGATGCCGCCAAGGGCATGGTCGCCTGGGCTCGTGAAAATGCGGCTTCCTCAGGTCTGTCCGAGGCGCCGATCCGTTGGATCATCGACGATTGTGCAAAATTTGTCGAGCGTGAGATCAAGCGTGGCAGACGCTACGATGCGATCATCATGGACCCTCCGAGCTACGGCAGAGGTCCCTCGGGCGAGATTTGGAAGCTGGAGAAGGATCTTTATCCGTTCTTGAAGCTTGTTTCGGGAGTACTTTCGGACGATCCCAAGTTCTTCATCATCAATTCCTATACCACAGGTCTTGCACCCTCGGTGCTGACGTGCCTGCTCGATTCCATCATCACCCCACGCTTCGGCGGTCACACCGTGTCCGATGAGCTGGGACTGCCCGTCAGAAGCGGTCTCGTCCTGCCCTGCGGCGCAACCGGCCGCTGGACGTGCAAATAAGGAGCGGCTTATGACTGATGCAATCATTGCAAACGATCTGCACTTTTCCTACACACAGTATGACGAGAGCAAAAAGCCGATCTTTCAAGGTCTGAATTTAAGCATCGCAGAAGGCAGCTTTGTTGCCGTGCTCGGTCACAACGGCTGCGGGAAGTCCACGCTTGCCAAGCATATGAATGCCATTTTGTTGCCCGAGGGCGGTAAGGTCTATGTCTTCGGCTACAATACCTCCGAGGATGAGAAGCTTTTGGACATTCGCCGCAACGTCGGCATGGTGTTCCAAAATCCGGACAATCAGATGGTCGCAAATGTTGTCGAAGAGGATGTTGCCTTTGCGCCCGAGAATTTGGGCATTGCGCCGCAGGAGATCAGAAAACGTGTCGATGAGGCGCTCAAGACCGTCGGCATGTATGATTATCGCAGCCATGCGCCCCATCTGCTCTCAGGCGGTCAGAAGCAGCGTGTTGCCATCGCAGGTGTGCTTGCGATGCAGCCGAAGTGTATCGTTTTGGACGAGCCAACCGCCATGTTAGACCCCCACGGTCGAGAGGAAGTCATCTCCACGATTGAACAGCTCAACCGTGAAAAGGGCATCACCGTCATTCTTATCACCCACCATATGTCCGAGGCGACTCGCGCAGACCGTGTCATCGTCATGGACAAGGGTCATATTTTGCTCGACGGCACGCCCAAAGAGGTTTTTGTTCATACAGAGCTTCTGAAAAAGGCAGGTTTGGACGTTCCCGTCACCACCGAGATCATCTCACAGCTCAACCGAACGGGAGCTAAACTTCCGTCCGATGCGCTCTCCATAGAAGAATGTGCGCAGGCACTTTGCGCTTGGCTAAAGGTCTGACCACGCAGGAGGAAGAACATTGTCAGCAATCATCGAGGTCAAAAACCTCTCACACACCTATTCCATCGGCACGCCGTTTGAGCATAAAGCCGTTGTGAACATGAATTTTACTGTCGAAAAGGGCGAATTTCTCGGTATCATCGGACATACAGGCTCGGGAAAATCGACCCTGATGCAGCACCTGAATGGGCTGCTCAAGCCAACCGAGGGCGAGATTTTGCTCGGCGGCGAGAATATTCATAAGGATAAACAAACCACCCGTGCGGCACGTTTTCGTGTCGGGCTGGTGTTTCAATACCCTGAGCACCAAATTTTTGAAGAAACCGTCTATAAAGACATCGCCTTTGGCCCGAAAAACATGGGGCTTTCTGCCGATGAAATTCATCAGCGTGTGTTGCGTGCAGCAGCCTTTGTGGGTCTGAAGGAGGAGGATTTGGAGCTCTCCCCGTTCAATCTTTCGGGCGGTCAGATGCGCCGAGTTGCCATCGCAGGCGTGATCGCCATGGAGCCGGAGGTCATTATTTTTGACGAGCCGACCGCAGGCTTAGATCCCGCAGGCTGCAAATCCCTGCTTTCGAACATCAAGGATTATCAAAAAGCCACTGGTGCGACCGTCCTCATGGTCAGCCACAGCATGGACGATGTGGCGCTGCTGGCAGACCGCCTGCTTGTTTTGAACGAGGGCAGCGTCGAAATGCTCGCAACGCCGTCGCAGGTCTTTGTCCACGCCGAACGCTTGCAGCAGATCGGTTTGACCGTTCCGCAGGTGACGGCGCTGTTTCTTCGCTTAAAGCAGCTCGGAATTTCGGTCGATCCTGCGACCTACACGTTGGATTCTGCCGTGGCGCAGCTTCTTTCTTTGAAGGGAGGCAAGCGCCATGCTTAAAGACATCACACTGGGGCAGTATTTCCCGGGAAATACCTTCGTGCATCGCCTTGACCCTCGCACGAAGCTTTTGATGGTCATCGTCTATATCATCGCTCTGTTTTTGTGCGAATGGTTTGTCACGTACGGTATTATGTTAACCTTTTTAGCAGTGACCGTTGCCATTTCACGCATCCGCCTTAAGGCACTATTCAAGGGCTTAAAGCCTCTGATCTTCATTATCATTTTCACCGCACTGATCAATTTGTTTTACTCCGATGGTGAGGTTTTGGTCAAATTTTGGATCTTTACAATCACAAAAGAGGGCATTTTCAACGCATTTTTTCTCGTTTTGCGCATTATGTTGCTGGTCACCGGTACCTTTATGCTCACCTACACGACCTCCCCGATCGCCCTGACCGATGGTATCGAATCGCTGCTCTCTCCGCTGAAAAAAGTCCGTTTTCCTGTCCATGAGCTTGCGATGATGATGTCCATTGCGCTGCGCTTCATCCCTACGCTGATCGAAGAAACCGACAAGGTCATCTCGGCGCAAAAAGCCCGTGGTGCAGATTTTGAAACCGGTAATATTTTCCGACGTGCCAAGGCGCTTATACCGATTTTGATTCCGCTGTTTGTCAGCGCATTTCGTCGAGCCGACGAGCTTGCCACGGCGATGGAATGCCGCTGCTACCACGGCGGCAAAGGCAGAACCAAAATGAAACAGCTTCACTATCGCTTGGCAGACCTTTTTGCCTTTTTGATCGGCGCCGCCATTTTGGCAAGCGTCATCATCCTTAGACACTACGGCTTGTAATCCAAATCCCGATTTGTCGAGCAGTTTCGTATTTCAAATCGTAGGGGCGGACGACTGCGACTCGCTAAGAGCCTCGCTTCGCTCGGTTGCTCGCATGCATGCCGCTGCGGCGGCATCTGTGCGCCTGTGTAGGCACTTCGTGTGGGCGGACAGAGCCGCCCCTACGAACAAACAGCTCGATAAATCGGAATTAGATAAACGTACCACACTCATTTATTCCTCTTTATTCATGACTCTTTTCAGGAGGTGGACACCTTGCGCAACATTGCATTGTTTCTGAAATACGAGGGCACTGCCTATCACGGCTGGCAGGTGCAAAAAAACGCCTGCACCGTAGCGCAGACCTTGGAGGAGGCAATGGCGAAAGTCGTTGCGCATCGTGTGCATATCACAGGCTGCGGAAGGACCGACGCAGGCGTTCATGCGAGGGTCTATGTGGCAAATTTCCGCACCGATTCACGCATCCCCGTCGATCGTCTGCCCTATGCGCTCAACACCCATCTGCCTGAGGATATCGTGGTTTTTGATGCACGGGAGGTTCCCGAGGGTTTTAATGCCATCGGCTCGTGCATAAAAAAAGAATATACCTATCAAATCTACAACTCACGGATCAGAGATCCGTTTTATGTAAACCGAGCTTGGTTCTATCCCAAGCATCTTGATGAAAAAATTATGCAGCAAGCTGCTTTGCAGTTCGTCGGCACACATGATTTTGCAGCCGTACGCTCGGTCGGAACGGATGTCAAATCCACCATTCGAACGGTGCACCACTTTGAAGTCGAACGGCAGGGCGATCTGATTTTTTGCCGCATCTGCGCCAACGGCTTCCTTTATAACATGGCACGAGCCATGACGGGCACGGTCATCTACGCCGCCGAGGGCAAGATCGATCCCAACGAGATCAGCGCCCTTTTGCAAAGCGGAAACCGTACCGCTGCAGGTCCGACCGTTCCGGCAGGCGGCTTGTATATGACGCAGCTATGGTACGATGACGGGGAGGTGGCTTTCCATGTCAGATAATGTGATTCCGATTTTTGAGGAGGAAACGCCACAAAAGCGCATCTCCCTCAAAAAGCAATGGATCATTTTCATTTCCATTGTGGCAATGATCATTGTGCTTCTGGTTTGGTTCCTGTTTACGCAGACGACCGCTTTAGACGGTGTCAAGCGCTTTTTCCGCTATTTTGGCGTGGACGAAAATGCCTACGGTGACGTTCACTTCGAAGCCTATGGCAACACCTCGTATGCCATGGTGGGCAGCAGCTTTGCGGTTGCTTCACAGAGTGGCTTACAGCTTTTCTCCGAAAGTGGAGAAACTTTATGCTCCTTGTCCGGCAGCTTTACCAATCCCCTGCTCAAGAGCGTGGGGGATCGGGTGCTTTTGTATGACGTTGGTGGAACCCGTCTTGTCCTTTTGAATGCGGACGGTGACGTACTTTTCGACTTGATCGCCGGAGGCAAAATCTTCGATGCGGATTTGTGCGAAGACAGCTTATGCTCCGTTCTCTACGAGGGCAATGATTGCTACACCGTCCTGGACGTTTTCAACGAAAACGGTGCAAGACTTTTCACCCATCGCAGCGAATCGGCATTTTTGAACGCCTGCGCCATTTCCCCCGACGGAAGCTATGTCGTCGTGACCACCCTCGGTCAGGAGGATATTAGCTTCCTGTCCACCGCACGCATTTTATCCACCAGCTCCGAGGAGATTCAGGCAAATGTCTCCTTCGGAACACAGCTGATCTGTGATCTTGCATTTTTGGACGATGATACCGCCTGCGCCATCGGAGAAGACACCTTGTTTTTCGTGGATATGGACGGCTCTGTGAAGGAAGAATACATCGGTGAAAGCGCAAAGATCGCAGGTTACTGCTTCACCGAATCTCAGCTTGTGATCCTTTATGACCGTTATGATCTCAGTTTGGGCTATGATTTAGTCTGCTTAAATGAGGAAGGTGAACAGACCGCAAGCCTAAATATCGGCACACAGCCCACCTATTTCAGCCAATGCGAAAATTATATCTGTCTTCTGACACCGCAGGAAATCCGTATCTATGACCACGATCTGAGCCTAAGCAGCACCAAGGCGCATCAAGCATATTTGGCAGCACTGGCACGTGAGGATGGTACTGCGCTTTGCATCGGCAGTGGCTTTGCCGAGCTATACATTCCCTGATGCTAGTTCTTGTTAAAAAGGCTAAACGCCTTTTTATAGTGCCGCAGGCACGTCAAGAACTGTATGAGACGTCGCAGCGTGCATTTGCACGATGCGCGTGTGCGTTGCACACGAAATTCTTGATGAAATCAAGAATTAGTATAAGGAGGTACTTTTATGAAACCCACAATTTGCAGCAGGTGCAAGAAGAATGTTGCTGTAGTTTTTATTACAAAGGTCGAAAACGGCAAGTCCACAAACGAAGGTCTTTGCCTGAAATGCGCTAAGGAGCTTGGCATCAAGCAGGTCGATGAGATCGTCGAGCGCATGGGCATTACCGACGAGGATCTCGACGGCATCAACTCCGAAATGATGGCGCTGATGCAGCCGGAGGACGAAGATGACGATGACGAGGTCGGCAGCCGCACAGCGACTTTCCCGAATATGAACCGTCTGTTTGGCGGCGGTGATCTGGTTCCCAGAGAGGAGAAAAAAGAGACCCCTCCGCAGGGTGATAAGCCCCCGAAGCAGAAAAAACGCAAGTTTTTAGACACCTATTGCCAAAATCTGACCGCCAAAGCTCGTGAGAATAAACTTGATAAGGTCATCGGCAGAGAAATCGAGACCGAGCGTGTGGTGCAGATTCTCAACCGCCGGCAAAAGAACAATCCCTGCCTGATCGGTGAGCCCGGTGTCGGCAAGACCGCAATTGCCGAAGGTCTTGCACAACGCATTGTCGGCGGCGATGTTCCCTTCAAGCTGCGTGACAAGGAGGTTTATCTTTTAGATCTGACCTCTTTGGTCGCAGGAACGCAGTTCCGTGGTCAGTTTGAAAGTCGCATGAAGAGCCTTGTCACCGAGATCAAAGAGTGCGGTAATATCATTTTGGTCATTGACGAGGTGCATAATTTGGTCGGCGCAGGCGATGCCGAAGGCTCCATGAGCGCTGCCAACATCTTAAAGCCCGCGCTCTCCCGTGGCGAGGTGCAGGTCATCGGCGCAACGACCTTTGCCGAATATCGCAAATATATCGAAAAGGATTCTGCCTTGGAACGCCGTTTCCAGCCCGTTACCGTCGCCGAGCCGAGCATTGACGAGGCAGTTGCCATTATGCGTGGCGTGGCGCATTATTACGAAATGTTCCATGGTGTCAAAATTCCTGCCGAAATCGCTCGTCAGACCGTCATTCTCTCTGAGCGCTATATCACCGATCGGTATCTTCCCGACAAGGCGATCGACCTTTTGGACGAGGCTTGCTCCGACCTGAATCTGCGCACCAAAGAAATCTCCGAGCTTGCCGAAAAGCGCAAGGAGCGTGACGATTATCAGCTGGAGGTCAAGATGCTCACCGAGGACACCGAGCATGAGCATTATGAACGCCTTGCAACGCTCAGGAGTAATATTTTGCGCTTAGATAGCGAAATTGCAGCCTTGGAAGCCAAGCCAGCCCCCGTTTTGACCATTGAAAATTTAGCTCGCATCATCGAAATGTGGACAAAAATTCCTGCAAGCAAAATTCGTGCGCAGGAATATGAGCAATTAAAATCCCTTGACGAACGTCTGAAAAAGCACATCATCGGTCAAGATGAGGCGATCAAAGCCGTTTCCTCCGCCATTCGCCGCAACCGCATCGGCATCGCCACTAAGAAGCATCCGGTCTCGTTCATTTTTGTCGGCTCGACCGGTGTCGGCAAGACCGAGCTTGTCAAGCGTTTGGCAGATGAGCTGTTCGATTCCGTCGATTCTTTGATCCGTTTGGATATGTCTGAATATATGGAGCGCCACTCCGTTTCCAAGCTCATCGGCTCGCCTCCCGGCTATATCGGCTATGATGAGGCAGGTCAGCTCACGGAAAAGGTGCGGCGTCGTCCGTATTGTGTCATTTTGTTTGACGAATTGGAAAAGGCGCACCCTGATGTTCTGAATATTCTTCTCCAAATCCTTGACGATGGCAGGATCACCGATGCACAAGGAAGGCTCGTCAATTTTGAAAACGCCGTGATCGTGATGACCTCCAATGCAGGCTCTGACCGCCGTGATGGCTCGGTCGGCTTTGGCAGAAGTGTCTCTGAGCAGAGCAAGGAGAAGGCAATGAAGGCTCTTCGTGAGTTCCTGCGCCCCGAATTTATCAACCGTGTCGATGAAATTGTTTGCTTCAACAAGCTCTCGGAGGAGAATTTCCGTGGCATCGCCAAGATCATGCTCGGCGAGCTGAAGGAGAATTTAGACGAACGTGGCATCGGCATGATGTATGACGAAAGTGTGATCGATTATTTGGTCAAGAAGTCCTATTCCGTCACCTACGGCGCAAGAAATCTGCGGCGCACGATCCAGCGTGACATCGAAGACGGCATTGCCGAGCGCATCATTGATAGCTTCGAAGCCCCGATCTCGCAGATCAAGCTGACGGCAAACGATGACAGCATCGAGGTTTTGGCGCTATGATCAAGGCGGCATTTTTCGACATTGACGGCACCCTTGTTTCCCTCAAAACGAAGGTTTACCCTTCCTCGACCGCCATTGCCATTGCCGCCTTGCGCGAAAAGGGCATAAAATGCTATGTCGCAACCGGTCGATCGAAATTTGAAATTGCTGAGGAGCATCTGCTTGACGGCATCGAATTTGACGGTTATCTAACCAACAATGGGCAAGATGCCTATGATGCCGATGGGAAGCTTCTCTACGGCAAGCCACTTTCCGCTGGGGAAGCCGCAGCCGTTTTAGATTGGGTCGAAAAAAACGGCTGCGCCTGCTGGATGGTCAGCAGTACGCAAAGTCGCCTGAATTTCTACAACGATCGGGTTTTGGCTGCTATGGAAGCGATCCACACCAAACCACCGAAGCTCGGTGATCTACGCGCGATGCTCTCAGCGCCGATTTATAAGATTGTGCTGTTTTTGACCCGTGAGGAGATGGCAGAGCCGATGCTCCTTGCCCCCACAAGCCGCATGACGCAGTGGTTCCCTCTCGGGCACGATTTGATCTCCCAAGACGGCGGCAAGGACAATGCCATGCTCGAGATCATCGCTTCTTACGGCATACAACCCGATGAGTGCATCGCTTTTGGAGATTCGGAAAACGATCTTCTGATGCTCAAGGCAGCCGGCATCGGTGTCGCCATGGGCAATGCCAATGAGGAAGCCAAGCAAAGCGCCGACTACGTGACAAGCGATTGTGACGATGACGGCATCTTGAACGCACTGAAGCATTTTAATTTGATATAACACGGAGACATACTATGATCAAGAATATTCTTTTCGACTTGGACGGCACGCTTTTACCCATGGATCAGGACATATTTGTCGATGTCTATATGCGCACGCTTTCCAAGCATATGCTCCCCTACGGCTACGATCCCCAGCTTTTGGTGAAAAGCATTTGGACCGGAACGGCTGCCATGGTCAAAAATGACGGTTCAAAGACCAATGACGCCGCCTTTTGGGAATGCTTTGCCGGCATTTTCGGCGAGGATGCGCCCAAGGACGAGCCAAAATTCGAGGAATATTACCTTCAGGATTTCCCTGCTGTTAAAAAATCATGCGGCTTTGTCCCCGAAGCAAAGCCACTGATTGACGAGGTCAAGCGCATGGGCTATCGCCTCATTTTGGCAACCAATCCGATTTTCCCTCCGGTTGCGACCAATCAGCGCATCGCTTGGGCTGGTCTGCAAGTTGAGGATTTTGAGTTTGTCACGACCTATGACAACAGCCACTATTGCAAGCCGAATCCGGAATATTATCGGGAAATTTTCAAAAAGCTCGACCTCAAGCCCGAGGAATGCCTGATGGTCGGCAACGACGTTGGCGAAGATATGGTTGCCGCAACGCTCGGCTGCAAGGTCTTTTTGCTGACCGATTGCCTGATCAACAAGGCAAATGTCGATATCAGCCAATATCCCAATGGCAGCTATGCTCAGCTGCTGAATTTCATAAAAGCACTTTCCTGAAAAACACAAATCGGACGGGGATGATAAACCTCGCCCGATTTTTATTGCCCAAACCGCCAAATTCCGATTTATCGCTGAGTTTCGTTTTTCAAACTGTAGGGGAGGGTCATGACCCTCCCCTACAGTGGTTGATACGTTCTGTTCGATAAATCGGAATTTGAAATACAATATAAACAAATCAAACGGGTGAAGCCGATCGGCTTCACCCGTTTGATTTTTAGGTTGCGATGTTGATTTTCAGTGTTTTGCGTGATTGATTTGCTGTCGTTTTGCGTTATTTTGCCTCCATGTAGGCGG
>SVKY01000044.1 GCA_015068235.1 Oscillospiraceae bacterium | reverse complement strand
AGCCGTATGCGGTGCCCTGTGCGTGGTCGCCTGCGTCAATGAGAAGAGTGTCATTGCCGTTTGCGATGGACTCAGCCTTCAGAGCTGCGACGGTATCGTAGGACAGATCCTTATCGATGTAAGTATGAATATCGTTGGTGTAGTAGATGATTGCATCGGAAGGATCGTCGGGATCTTCGGAAGGCTCTTCGGAAGGATCTTCGCTCGGTTCCTCGGAAGGATCTTCGCTCGGTTCCTCGGAAGGATCTTCGCTGGGCTCCTCGGAAGGATCTTCGCTGGGCTCCTCGGAAGGATCTTCGCTGGGCTCCTCGGAAGGATCTTCTACTTCTTCCATTGCATCAAATACGGAGATGATCTTTGCAAATTCAGCACGGGTTGCATCGCCCTGCGGATCCAGCTTGCCGTCCTTGCCGTTGATGATCTCGTTCTCAATGCCCCAGTTGAACGCTGCCTTGGCATACTCGCTGACAGAGGCTGCGTCGGGATAGCTGTCGATGCCGTCAGCCTTGGTCGGCTCGGTAGCACCGGCAAAGCGCCAGATCATGGTAAGCAGCTGCTCACGAGTTACCAATCCGTCGGGATTGAACTTGCCGCCGCCAATGCCATTGACAACGCCTTCATCCTCTGCCCACGCGATGGCATCTTTGTACCATGCGGCGGTCAGATCGGTGAAGCTTGCTGCCTCAGCGACTTCGGGTGCGCCTGCAATGCGGTACAAAACAGTAGCCGCCATTGCGCGGGTGCAGGTGGAATTGGGTTCAAACGTGGTCGCGGACATGCCGTTCATCAGGCCTTTTTCACTGACGTAAGCAACATACGGTCCGAACCAATCGGAATCCTTAACGTCCGTAAATGCGCCGACATTGGCAGCAAAAGCGGTCGGAAGGATGCCGATGATCATTACGACTGCGATCAGCAGGGCAATGATTCTCTTGCCTGTGTTTTTCATGGTGATTCCTCCTTTTTGTTTTCCAAATTGGACGTTTGTCCATTGGGTATAACCATTCTAACAAATTTTTTCAAAAAATACAACTAAAAATATAAGTTTTTCATAAAAAATTTTAAGTTAATATGACAAAGGGCATCTGTGATGGATTTTCATAAAAAAGGAAGCAGCCGAAACTGCTTCCTTTTTTGTGATTATCCGTGTTTCCGCCAGGTGGACGGGCGCAGCAGCAGGAGCATGGGGAAGATCTCCAACCTGCCAAAGAGCATGCCCACGGACATAACGATTTTGGAAAGATCGGAAAACGGGGCAAAGCTCCCGAACGGACCGACCACACTGCTCACGCCGGGTCCGATATTGTTAAACGTTGCGAACACCGACGAAACGGTCGTCTGCGTGTCAAAATTGTCGAGTGCGATCAGGAGTATGGAAAGCCCCATCAGCATCATATAGACGATAAAATAGGCAGCAGTGCCGCGAATGACATCGGTGCTGACACGTTTTTTGTCCATCGTCATGACCTCAACGGCACGGGGATGGACGAGATGCCGCACCTCCGAGCGGGCAAACTTGAACAAGATCAGAAGTCTGCTGACCTTCATGCCGCCGCCTGTGGAGCCTGCGCAAGCGCCGATGACCATTAAGAGCAGCAATATCATCTTGGAAAATTCGGGCCATTGGGCAAAATCCACAGTACCGTAGCCTGTGGTCGTGATGACCGAGCCGACGGTAAAGGCTGTATGGTGAACGGTGTCGCCCACGGAGTCGAAATAGCCTCCGGTGAGCGTCAGATTGACAGTGAGCAGGACGATCGCCGCCAAAATGATTGCGATATAAGCTTTAAGCTCGGAGTTTTGCCAAACGAGCTTGAATTTTTTGCAAATGATGAAGAAATAGATCGAAAAATTCACGCCAAACAGGATCATAAAGACGGTGGTCAAAGCCTGTTCATACATGGAATAGCTCGCAAGACTGTCCGCGCGGGTCGCAAAGCCGCCGGTGCCGGCAGTTCCCAGGGTGAGGCAGACGCTGTCAAAGAAGGGCATTTCACCCCAGCCAAACACCACACCCAGCCGATATAAAATGAGCTGCAGCAGGGTCATCACGCAGTAAATACCGTAGAGGATGAGGGCAGTGGTGCGCATTTTCGGCACCATTTTGCTCACGGACGGACCGGGAGATTCTGCCTTGAGCAGAAAAATGCTGTCACCGGACATCGGAACGATGGCAAGCATGAACACCAGCACGCCCATGCCACCGAGCCAGTGGGTAAAGCTGCGCCAGAACAGCAGGCAGTGCGGCATTGCTTCAACGTTCGTCAAAATGCTCGCACCTGTGGTGGTAAAGCCCGAAATCGTCTCAAAAACCGCATCAATATAGCTTGGGATCGAACCACTGAGGTAAAATGGCAATGCTCCGACCAACGAAATGACGATCCACGAGAGCGAAACCATCACAAAGCCGTCACGAGCGTGCATGGTTTTGTTCTGTTTAGGTTTACATAACGCCATCAGCACACCAAGCACGGCGCAGATGCCGACAGCAAGCAAAATATCCCATCCCTGCGTTTCGGCGTAGATGACGGCAACGATGCAGGGCAGAAGCAAAAATGCGCCGATGATCAGCAAAACCAAGCCCAAAAGATAAAGGATCATTCGATAATTCATGGCTTTGTTCTCCGTTTGTCGATGATATCGTCCAAATCATTCAGCCCCGTGACGGTGGTCACAACGATCACGCTGTCACCCGGTTCGATCACGTCGCGGCCGCCGGGGGTCAAAATTTTCCCGCCGCGGCTGATGGCGCCGATCAAAAGGTTCGGAAGTGTGGGCAGATTCATCAGCGGCACGCCGCATACAGCCGAGCCTGCTGTTGCACGGAATTCCAGCGCCTCTGCCTTGCCGCCGACGATCTTGTAGAGCGTTTCGACGTTGGAGCCTTGCGAATTTGCCAGCGCTCTGACAAAGCGCACAACCAAATTGGCAGCGATATAACGGGGATGGAACACACTCCCCAAATCCATGGAGTCGATGATATGCGAGAAGGTGGTGCGGTTGATCTTTGTGATGATCTTCGCCTTGGTCATGCTTCGGGCATACAGGCTCATCAGGACATTTTCCTCGTCGATCCCGGTCAGGCTGGCAATGGCATCCATATCCTTCAAGCCTTCTTCGGCAAGAAGCTTTTCATCCGTACCGTCACCGTTTAAGACGGTCGCCTCCGGAAGCATCTCGGCAAGGGACTGGCAGACGTCGGGATTGGTCTCAATGATTTTGACATTGGCGCCCAGATCCAGCATTTGCTTTGCAAGATAATAGGAAATTTTGCCGCCGCCGAGCAGCATCACCTGCTTGGCACGGTCGGTTTGAATGCCGAGCTTTTGGAAAAATTTTGCAGCCGTTTTCGGCTTGGCGATGAAGCTGATACGGTCCTGCGCCTTCAGCACAAAAGAGCCGTCGGGAATGAAAACCTCATTTTCTCCGCGCTCCACGGCGCAAATAAGAATGCCGGTGTGCAGCTTGCCGAGCTCCATAAGCTTCATGCCGTCAAGAGGAGAACCGTCAGGCAGGCGCACCTTGTGCAGCTCGACCTTGCCTCTGCAGAAGGAATCGATCTTGATGGCAGACGGCGCGCGCAAAACACGAGCCATCTCGCTTGCGCAGGCAAATTCCGGGTTGAACGTCATGTTCAGGCTCAAATCCTCTTTCAACAGGCGGATGCCCTCGGCATATTCCGGATTGCGTACACGGGCAATGGTGCTGCCGACCCCCAGCTTTTTGGCGATCAGGCAAGCAAGCAAATTTTGCTCGTCCGTTGCCAAAACAGCGATTGCCAAATCTGCCTCATTCATACCTGCCTCGAGCTGTGTTTCGACGGAAATGCCGTTGCCCTCAATGCACAAGACATCGGCAGAGGACAGATTTTCCAACGCAGCGGAACGGTGATCGATCACTGTGATCTCGTGTCCTTCCACCAGAAGCTGCTCGGCAAGGGTCGCACCGATCTTGCCGGCTCCGATGATGACAATTTTCATAGAGGTCCCTCGAAATAAAAAGATTTACATTTTCACAAAAATGCGTTATGATTATATACCATATGCAAACGAAATTGCAAGCATGGATTGCAGAAAGAGCAAAAAGTGTTCGTGAAGCATAACACGATCAGAATTGCGATCATTTCTCAGGGAAGCGTAGATAATTATGTGGAAGATTACGAAATTTGATATCATCGACTCGACCAACACCGCGTTGAAGCAGATGGCCGATGCCAAACACGGTACGGTTTTGGTCTCTTCGCATCAAACAGGTGGCAGAGGGCGTATGGGGCGCAGCTTTTCTTCGCCGCACGGAATTTATCTTTCCGCACTTTTGATCCGACAGGAAGCGCCGTCACGACTTTTGCATCTGACAGCGATGACAGCGGTTGCCGTGCGAAGGGCAATCTTGGAAGCAAGCGGAAAAAATACGCAGATCAAATGGGTCAATGACCTGCTGTTAGAGGGCAAAAAGCTTTGCGGCATCTTGGTCGAGGGCAATGCAGATCGATATATCGTCGGCATCGGCATCAACTGCAATACCGACCTGCAAGCTCTGCCCCCCGAGGTGCGCTCCATGGCTGCAACGCTCCAATGCGATGAAAACACGCTGCTCCAAGCGCTCGTAAAACATCTGATGATCATGGATGCCGAGCTTTTGAGCGGACAGAAAGCGTGGATGCGTGAATATGCGCAAAACTGCATCACCATCGGAAATGAGGTGCAGGTCATCAGCGCCAAAGCAAGGAAACAGGCGCTTGCCCTTGATGTCGATGACAGCGGTGCTTTGCTGGTGCGTTATCCCGATGGACGGGAAGAAGCCGTTTGCAGCGGCGAAGTGTCTGTCCGAGGGCTTTATGGATATATTTGAAGGAGGATTTTTTATGAACGAGATCATTCGCTGCTTATGCGAGCGCAGAAGCTGCCGCAGCTACTGTCAAACGCAGGTCGAGGAGGAAAAGCTGCAACAAATTTTGAAAGCAGGCACTTATGCCGCCAGCGGCATGGGCAGACAGCCTGCAAAAATTGTCGTTTTGCAGAAAAAAGAGGACATTGAGGCGTTGGAAACGCTCAACGCCGCCATCATGGGCAGACCCGGCACCCATCCGTTTTACGGAGCGCCGACGGTGTGCATCGTTTTGACGAAGGCAGATGTTTATACCGGCGTGGAGGATGCGTCCCTGGTCATGGGTAATTTGATGAATGCAGCTCACAGCTTGGGCGTGGATTCGTGCTGGATCCACCGTGCAAAAGAGGAATTTGAAAGCGCCGAGGGCAAGAAAATGCTCGAAAAATGGGGCATCGAAGGCGATTGGCGAGGCGTGGGGCATTGCATTTTGGGCTACGCAAATGCTGAAAATCGTCCTGCTGCCGAGCGCAAAGAGGATTATATCGTCCGAATTTGAAAAATTTTTGTAAAAGGGCTTGCGAAATCAGGAAAAATAGGTATACTAAACATATACAACTGCAAAGGAGGCAACCACAATGAAGAAAAACAGCACCATGAAGCTCATTTTCACCATCGTCGGCGCCGTAGTCGTCCTCGGCACGATCACCGCCGCTGTGATCCACTTCTGGGATGATATCAAGAAGCTCCTGCCCGGCGAGAAGGAAAAGGACGAATTCGAAGATTTCGACGATCTGGCAGAATAAAATAAGACTGCGCTCTGTTTGGGGCGCAGTTTTTTCATCGCAAAAATCTACATCAAAAACTTCGACAAAACAAACGCTTAGCAGCGGTTGCTGCTAAGCGTTTGTTGAAATGAAATCAATTATACAAGTCTTGCGCCTGCGGGAACGCTGTCATCGAGCATCACAACTTGCAGCTTGTCTCCACGCTCGGCAGACAGGATCATGCCGCACGATTCCTGCCCCATCATCTTTCTCGGCGGCAGGTTGGTCACTGCGACCAAGGTCTTGCCTAAAAGCTCCTCGGGTTTATAATACTTTGCAATGCCTGAAAGGATCTGACGGGGTGTGCCAGTCCCATCGTCGAGGGTGAATTTCAGAAGCTTTTCGGACTTCTTGACATTCTCGCAAGTCAAAACCTTCACGACCGTCATCTCTACCTTGCAGAAATCGTCGAAGCAGATCGGAGGCAGAGGTTCAGGAAGCGGGTCTTCCTTCGGTTCTTCGGGCTTGGCGTTGAGCTTTTCGAGCTCTTCGAGCTCCTTGGCTGCATCGATTCTGGGGAAGAGTGCGCTGCCTGCGGTGACCGTAGTATCCGCCTTCAAGCCGCCGTAGACACACAGGCTCTCCCAATCGTAGCGCTCTGCACCGATGCGGCGCATAATTTCTTCCGCAGTTGCAGGCATGAACGGCTGAAGCAGACCTGCACAGATGCGCACAGTCTCAAGCAGGTTGTACATGACCTTTGCCAAACGGGGACGGTTTGCCTCGTCCTTCGCCAAGACCCACGGTGCATTCTCGTCAATATATTTGTTGGCACGGGAGATCACGGCAAAAATTTCAGCCAAAGCATTCTGGAATGCGTAGCTTTCCATCTGCTTTTCGTACTTTTCGGAAAGGGCAGAAGCCATACCTGTCAACTCACTGTCCATTTCTTCACTTATAAGCTGTTGCGTGGGAAGCGTGCCGCCAAAATATTTCTGCACCATCGCAACGGTACGGGAGACCAAGTTGCCCAAATCGTTTGCAAGGTCGGTGTTGATGCAAGAGATCAGAAGCTCGTTGGAGAAATTGCCGTCCGAGCCGAACGGGAAGGAGCGCAGCAGGAAGAAACGCAAGGCATCCACACCGTAGCGGTCTGCCAAAATCTGCGGATCGACAACGTTACCCTTAGACTTGGACATCTTGCCGCCGTCAAGAAGCAGCCAGCCGTGACCATAAACCTTCTTCGGGAGCGGCATTTCCATACTCATGAGCATCGCAGGCCAAATGATCGAATGGAAACGGACGATCTCCTTGCCGACGAAATGCACGTCCGCAGGCCAAAAATCCTTGTAATCGTCATACTTATCGTTCATGAAGCCCAAAGCGGTGGTATAATTGAACAGGGCATCGACCCAAACATAGACCACGTGCCCCGGGTCAAAATCGACCGGAACGCCCCAAGTGAAGCTGGTTCTGGAAACACAGAGATCCTCCAAGCCTGCATCGATGAAGTTGTTGACCATCTCATGCACACGGCTCTTGGGCTCCAAGAAATCGGTGTTGGTCAGAAGATCACGCACAGGCTGTGCGTACTTCGAAAGCTTGAAGAAATATGCTTCCTCCTCGGCAGGCTGGCAATCACGGCCGCAGTCGGGGCACTTGCCGTCCTTGAGCTGGCTCTCAGTCCAGAAGGATTCACACGGTGTGCAGTACATACCGGTGTACTTGCCCTTGTAAATATCACCCTTGTCGTACATCTTCTTGAAAATCTTCTGCACGGCGGCAACATGGTAATCATCGGTCGTGCGGATGAAGCGGTCATAGGAGATGTTCATCAGCTTCCACAGATCCAAAACGCCCTTTTCGCCCGTGACGATGTTGTCAACGAACTGCTGCGGCGTGATGCCTGCGGATTTTGCACGGGTTTCGATCTTCTGACCATGCTCGTCCGTTCCTGTCAGGAACATGACATCGTAGCCACGCAGACGCTTATAGCGAGCCATTGCATCGGTCGCTACGGTACAATAGGTATGGCCAATGTGCAGCTTGTCCGACGGATAGTAAATCGGGGTTGTAATGTAAAATTTCTTTTTGCAAGAATCACACATGGAAATATCCCTCTTTCCGAAATATTTTTTGTTATTATATCATGAGAAACAAAAAAGTGCAACGATGAAGGGCAAATTTTGGAACAAGCGAATTGATTTTTCGTTTCTTTTTACCAACAATTGCAAATTCCGATTTATCGAGCTGTTGGCTGCGTTTTGACACCGTAGGGACGCACGACTGCGACTCGCTAAGAGCCTCGCTTCGCTCGGTTGCTCGCATGCATACCGCTGCGGCGGCATCTGTGCGCCCGTGCAGGCACTTCGTGTGGGCGGACAGAGTCGTCCGCCCCTACAATTTGAAAAACAAAACTCACCGACAAATCGGAATTTTACATTGATTTTATCCGCTTGGGTGCAAGGTGAGGATGGCAATCTGCGGACGGTTGAACAGGCGCAGGCGGACATTGGTATAGCCCAAGCCACGGCTGACAAAAAGCTGCGTATCGTTTTTTTCATAAAGCCCTGCATCGTAAGCCGGAAACAGCTCGCGCTTCGTGCCGAACACACCGCCGACAAGCGGCAATCGAATCACGCCGCCGTGGCAATGCCCTGCAAGAACCAAATCGGTGCCGAGCTGCGACCACATGGAAATGGTGTCATTTCGATGCGCAAGCATGATCACGCATGCGTTTTTTCCTTCGGCTTCATAAATTTCTTCCATAAGCTGCTCGGGCGTTTTTTGATCATACGGTCCGCAGGGGTCATCCACACCTGCGATAATCAGCTTCTCTTCTTTTCGGCGTAAAACGACATATTCATTGCGCAAAACCGTTGCACCAAAGGCTTCGATCTGCGATAGAATACTTTGCAGGTTTTCAAGCTGCCATTCGTGGTTACCCGTGACATAAAAGGTCGGCGCAATGGCGCAGAGTCCCTCAATCAGCGGCTGAAGCATACCGATGTCCTCTGCCTCATCGAGCAGGTCGCCGTCGATGCAGATCAAATCGGGAGAACTTTTTTGCACCTGTCGGAGAAGCTCACGGTTATTCTTGCCAAATTCACGCCCATGCAGATCGGCAAGCACCGCGATACGGAGATCTTGAAAAGAATTTGGCAATTTTTTTAGGTGTACTTCGAAATTTTCTATTTGAAGAACACAGTTATTCCAAAAAATAAAGCCGCCAAGCAGCAAAATAGCCGCCAAAAAAACCAATACCGAGCGAATGCAACGCATATTTTTCCTCCCAAAGAGACTTTTTCTTTACTATTGTATTGTGCGCAGCGAAAATATTTGTTATAATGAAAAGAAAAAGAATTTTGGGATGTGTAGAATGTGAAGTACGGAGCATGGAACATCGCCTCTTACGAAGAAGAGGCAGTCAGGAGATTGCGCGCAGCCGGTTACGGCGAGCTGACGGCGCTGGTTTTGAGCGCAAGAGGATTTCAGACACCGCAGCAAGCAAATGAATTGCTTTCGGTGCAGGAACCGCTGATTGATCCGTTTGCCATGAAGGAGATGGACAAAGCGGTATCGACGATCAAGACGGCGCTTGTGCAGGATCAAAAAATTGCGATTTATGGAGATTATGACGTTGACGGCATCACGGCAACCTGTCTTTTGACGGATTATCTGCGCAAAAAGGGAGCAAAATGCTTAACACATATTCCCGGGCGCTTGGAAGAGGGCTACGGCTTGAATGAAGCTACCATCGAATGGCTCTATGAAGAGGGCGTGCAGCTGATCATCACGGTCGATTGCGGCATTACCGCCGTGAAGGAGGCGGAGCTTTGCCGTGAGCTTGGCATCACGCTGGTCATCACCGACCACCATGAGTGCAAGGATCAGCTTCCGAATGCGGCGGCTGTCGTCGATCCGCACAGAATCGATGCGACATATCCGCATAAGGGCTTGTGTGGCGTTGGCATTGCTTTCAAGCTGGCTGCTGCCTTGGAGGGCGATCAGAAGAAAATTGCCGAGGAATACTGCGACCTGTTCTGCTTGGGCACGATCGCAGACGTTATGCCGCTGACGGGAGAAAACCGCCGTCTGGTCGCCATGGGCTTGGAGGCTCTGCAACAGCCCAAGCGCTTGGGCGTTCGCACCCTTGTCGAGGCATGTGATTGCGCAGATAAGCCTGTGACCGCTTCGACCATCGGCTATATTCTTGCGCCGAGGATCAACGCCGCCGGCAGAATGGAGCATGCCTATTTGGCGGTGGAACTGTTCTTGACCAAGGACGTACGCCGTGCCAAGGAGCTTGCCGAAACACTGTGCCGCCTCAATCGTGACAGGCAGAGCATTGAGCTGGAAATCTACCGTGAGGCAAGCTCGTATTTGAAAAAGCATCCGCCCAAGCATGCCATCGTTCTTTCGGGCGAAAATTGGCATCAGGGCGTGGTCGGCATTGTCGCCTCAAGGCTTTGCGAGGAATATTGTCTGCCGACGTTTTTGATCTGCATGAGCGATAACCGAGGCAAGGCTTCAAGCCGTTCTTACGGCGGCTTTAATCTCTTTGCTGCGCTGACGGAGCTGTCAGATTTATTGGAGGGCTACGGTGGCCACGAGTTGGCAGCAGGATTCACAATTCCACGGGAAAATATTGACGAATTTCGCCGTTTCATCTGCGAGCGAGCCAAGAAATATTTTGAAACCGCACAGAGCACGAAGGCGCTGGACATCGATTGCGAGCTGACGGGAGAGATGATCACCGAGCAGTCAGTCGAGGAGTTGTCTGCCTTGGAACCGTGCGGAACAGGCTGCGCAAAGCCTGTGTTCTGCCTAAGCGAAGCGTATGTTGAGCGTGTCAACGCCATCGGTGGCGGCAGACATCTCAGACTTCGTCTGCGCACGAACGGCTCTCAAAGTCTGCATGCCGTATTTTTCGGCGGCGGCACTTTAACCAAACAGTTTATGGTTGGACAGCTTTTGGACGTTGCATTCCAGCTCAATATTAATGAATATCATTCGATGCGCTCGGTGCAGCTAAACCTGCTCGATGTGCGTCCGACCTCGCCTGCGGCGTTGTATGACGATTATTGCTGCGGAAAGCTCCTGAGCGTTGCAGAACGCTCGGCACTGCGCTTGAGTCGTGCGGACGTGACGGCGGTTTGGCGCTATTTGACCGACCTTGCACCCATCGGTACGCTTTTGCACAGCCCCACAGAACCGCTTTGTACCGCCATTGCCCAAAAAGGCACATGCAGCTTGCGTAAAATTTTAGCTTGCCTGGATGTTCTTTCCGAGTTGGGGCTTGTGTTTGTCTGCCGTGATCACTACAGCGTGCAGCTTCGGGTTTTGCCCGACCGCCCCAAAAATCCTTTGGAAAACAGCCGCCTTTTTAGAACTCTGAGAGGTGATTGAATGGAAACCTTTAACGAACGCTATGAAAGCCTGATGCGTACCATCCAGCAGAGAAATGCTTTGGCGGACATCGACCGCATCAACCGTGCGGTCAACTACGCCCGTGAGAAGCACAAGGATCAAAAGCGCAAGGATGGCTCGCCTTATATCATCCATCCCTTGGCAGTTGCCGAGATCGTGACGGAGATCGGCTTGGATACCGATGCCATTTTGGGCGCAATTTTGCATGATTGCATCGAGGATACCGACTCGACCCATGACGATATTGCAAAGCTCTTTGGTTCGGCGGTTGCCGAGCTGGTCGAAGGCGTCACCAAGCTGACAAGAGTGGAATATTCCACCTTGGAGCAGCAGCAGATGGAGAACCTGCGCAAAATGTTCCTCGCCATGAGCAAGGACATCCGTGTGGTTTTGATCAAGATCTGCGACCGTCTGCATAACACACGCACCATGGAATATCAGACCCCTGCCAAGCAGATCTCAAAATCCCGTGAGACCATGGACATTTATGCCCCCTTGGCGCACCGTTTGGGCATGCAGAAGATCAAGTGGGAGCTCGAGGATACGAGCCTAAAATACCTTGAGCCCGAACGCTATGCCGAGATCACCGACTATGTTGACGAGCACCAGGGCGAGGCGGATTCCTTTATGAAGGAGATCCAGTCCAAGATCGCGACCCGTCTGTCCTCTGTCGGCATCCACGGCGCAATTTACGGACGCATCAAGCATATTTACTCCATCTATCGCAAGATGCTTTCGCAAAGCAAGAGCATTGACGAGCTTTATGATATGTATGCCTTCCGTGTGATCGTTGATACGATCCCTGATTGCTACAATGTTTTGGGTCATATTCATGACTTGTTCAACCTCGTGCCCGGGCGTTTCAAGGATTATATCTCCACGCCCAAGCCCAATATGTACCAGAGCCTTCACACGACCGTCATCGGTCAGCAGGGCATTCCGTTCGAAGTGCAGATCCGCACATGGAAGATGCACGAAACGGCGGAATACGGCATCGCCGCACACTGGAAGTACAAGGAAGGCATTGCAGGCGGCAATGAGAACGATTTTGAGTGGGTGCGCAGGCTGCTCGAGAGCCAGCAGGAGACCGATGCGGAGGATTATATCCATTCGCTGAAGATCGATATGTACGATGACGAGGTCTTCGTCTTTACCCCCAAGGGCAAGGTCATGAGCTTGCCCAGAGGTTCGACACCAATCGACTTTGCTTACGCAATTCACTCGGGTGTCGGCAATTCCATGGTCGGTGCCAAGGTCAATAACCGCATCGCATCATTTGATCAGAAGCTGAGAAACGGCGATATCGTCGAGGTTTTGACCTCAAAATCTGCCAAGGGTCCGAGCCGAGATTGGCTGAAAATTTGCAACAGCAACCAAGCCAGAACCAAAATTAAACAGTGGTTTAAGAAGGAAAAACGAGAAGAAAACATCGCTCACGGCAAGGCAAGCTTCGAAGGCGAGCTGCGCAGAGCCGGCTTCCAAATGAGCGTTTTGCAGGATGAGGAGCTTCTTTCGATCCTGCTCAAAAAGCTCTCGTTTGACGATATCGAGGATATGTACGCTGCCATCGGTTACGGCGGCTTGACCGCAACGAAGGCGTTCGGGCGCATTCGTGACGATTTAAGCAAGGCGGCAAAGCAGACGAAAGAGACGCCCAAGCCCGTCGAGACTGCCCCCATCAAGCCCGATCGGCATAAGGATTCGGGCGTGATCGTTGAAGATATCGATTCTTGCATGATCAAGTTCTCACGCTGCTGCACCCCCGTTCCCGGTGACGATATCATTGGTTTTATCACCAAGGGCTACGGCGTTTCCGTCCATCGCATGGATTGCCGCAACGTCACCAAGGACGATCCGCAGCAAGCTGCTCGCTGGGTCAAGGTTGCCTGGAGCGCAGCGGAGAATAAGCCGTTTTCGACCACCTTCGAGATCGATGCCAACGATCGCAGCGGCATTTGGCTCGATGTGGCAGGTGTGCTCAACGCCGCCAAGGTCAAGGTCAGCGAGATCAGTGGCAGAGAAATGCCTGCAGGCAAGGCTCGCATCGTTGCGACCTTCGAGGTGTGCAATGTGCAGGAGCTGGAGGCCATCCGCAACCGCATTCGTAACATTGACGGTGTCGTCGATGTGCGCAGAGGGCAAAACTGATGCGTGCCGTGGTCACGCGCGTGAAAAGCGCATCGGTGGAAATCGAAGGAAAGATCAATGGCAAGATCGATCAGGGCTTTTTGATCCTGCTCGGTGTTGCGCCCGAGGATACGAATGCACATTGTGTCAAATTAGCGGATAAAATTCTGGGATTGCGTGTTTTCGAGGACGAAAACGGCAAAATGAACCGTTCTTTGTCCGATGTCGGCGGCGAGGTTTTGGTCGTCAGCCAATTCACGCTCTATGCCGATTGTCGCCACGGCAGACGGCCGAGCTTTATCGGCGCAGGCGGTCCTCAGATCGCAATTCCCCTTTACGAGCAATTTTTGGACGAATGCCGCAAGCGTGGCTTTGAGCCACAGCACGGTGAATTCGGTGCAGATATGCAGGTTGCTTCCGTCAACGACGGTCCTGTCACCATCCTTTTGGACACAGACGACCTGATGTAACAACTTTATTCAACGTGGTGAAATGATATGAAACTGAAAACCTTGACTCTTGGCGCCTATCAGACCAATACCTATTTGCTTGCCGACGAAGAGGGGAACTGCGCCATCATCGACCCGGGCTACGAGCCGCAAACGATCTTAAACGCCGCAAAGGGACTGAAAATCGGCGCAATTTTGCTCACGCATGGGCATTTTGACCACATCGGTGCTGTGCGTGCCATCGCTGAGGCAACCGGCTGCAAGGTCTATATCCATGCAGGCGAAGCAGCACTTCCGATGATGATGACCCGAGAGTGCATCTATTTTACCGACAACTATGCCGATGGCGATGAAATTTCGGTTGGCACAATGCGCTTTGCCGTTCTGCACACCCCCGGCCACACCCCCGGAAGCGTGTGCTTAAAATGCGGAAAGCTGCTATTTTCGGGCGATACGCTGTTTCAGGGCTCGTGCGGCAGGACCGATTTCCCTGCAAGCAACCCGATCGATATGCGCAAAAGCTTAGATCGCCTTGCGCAAATTCCCGAGGATTTGACCGTTTATAGCGGTCACGGCGCAAAGACCACATTGGAGATCGAGCGCAGAACCAATCCGTTTTTCCGATAAAGGAGAATGCTTATGAAGAAAAATTCCGTATTTTATGGATTTTTGATCCTGTTTGCCGCCGTGATCGTTGCGCTCGATCAGCTCACAAAATGGCTGACCATCAAGCACATCCCTCTCGGAGGGAACGGTGGCAGCGTTTTGGGACTGTTCGACCTGACCCATCACAAAAATACAGGTGCGGCATGGTCGATGTTAGAGGGTCAAACATGGCTGTTTGTGCTGGTTTTGGTGGTTTTTTTGGCGCTTTTGGTCGTTTGCATTTGGCGCAGATGGGTCAGCAAGCACTTTGAATGGCTCTGCCTTGCCGCGATTGCAGGCGGCGGCATTGGAAACGCCGTTGACCGTGTGTTCCGAAACGGTGAAGTGACCGATATGATCCAATTTTCCTTTTGGAAAAGCTTTCCGACGTTCAATATCGCAGACTGCTTTATCACCGTAGGCTGTATCGCTTTGGTGATCTACGTCCTGTTTTTCGATAGAGAAAATCAACCTCATAGCTCCACGTGAGCTATGAGGTTTTTTTCTAATACTAATCGCCGATTAAAACATTCATTTTAATTGGTGATTGGTATAAATTCCGATTTATCGGTGAGTTTTGTTTTTCAAATTGTAGGGGCGGACGACTCTGTCCGCCCACACGAAGTGCCTGCACGGGCGCACAGATGCCGCCGCAGCGGTATGCATGCGAGCAACCGAGCGAAGCGAGGCTCTTAGCGAGTCGCAGTCGTGCGCCCCTACGGTGTCAAAACGCAGCCAACAGCTCGATAAATCGAAATTTGGGTTTTTCTCGCTCAGGGGGATGTATGAAATTGACAAAGCCTTCTTTCGATGATAGAATTATGATATATACTTATTTAGGGAAGGGAATGCCATGGTCAAAATCACCTTCTGCTTTGAATCCGAAGCGCCGAGTATCTGTGTAATGGCTGCTACGAACGAAAATATTTTACAAACCGCACGCAGGGAAAATATTGCCATCGATGCACCCTGTTCGGGAAATGGCACCTGCGGAAAATGCCGCATTCGACTCCTTTCGGGCAAAGTCGAAAGCACCTCCGATTTGGAAGATGGCTGGTATTTGGCGTGTCAAACAAAGCCCTTGAGCGATATTGAAATTTTGGTTCCAAACACGGCAACCGCCTTTCATACCGGCATCCGCACTGCTGAGCTGACACAGGCGGAGCGTGCGCAGCTCAAAACACTGCCAAATAGCGGCTTTGAGGCAGTTTCGCTGAAGCTTTGCGAACCGAGCCTTGATGATACGCTGCCCGACAACGAGCGCCTTGCCGCTGCGATCGAGAAAAAAACAGGCTGCAAAACTGTTTTCACCTTCCACGCATTCAAACGCATGGCATGGATCCTTCGTGAGGAAGATTTCTCAATTCAAGTGCTTGGCGAGCGCAAAAACGGTATTTTCACGGTCTATGACCTTGTACCGAGCGGCATTTCTGCACCCATGTGCGCCCTTGCCGTGGACATTGGCACGACAACGGTTTGCGCCGTTTTGACCGAGCTGACGAGCGGCACTCTTCTTGCCAAGGCAACATGCGGCAACGCGCAGCTTCGCTACGGTGCGGATGTCATCAACCGCATCATCGAGCAGAGCAAGCTCGGCGCAGAGCGCTTACAAAAGGCTGTGCTTGAAGAAACGCTTTTTGACCTGATCGAAGCCGTTTGCAAGGATGCTAAGATTAATAAAAGTCGCATTTTCCGCATGAGCGTTGCGGCAAATACAACGATGAATCACCTGTTTTTGGGACTTTTTGCCGACCCAATCCGAATGGAACCGTATATCCCGAGCTTTTTCCGCACGCAAAGCTTTTGCGCCAAGGAGCTTTCCATCCCTATCCATCCCGATGCGCAAATCCTGATTTCGCCGAACATCGGCTCCTATGTCGGCGGTGATATCACCTGTGGCGTTTATGCAAGCGGCTTGTGGAAGAATGATGAACTGTCGCTTTTTGTCGATTTGGGTACCAACGGCGAGATCGTTTTCGGCAATCGGGAATTCACCGTTGCCTGCGCCTGCTCGGCAGGCCCTGCCTTTGAAGGCGGCGACATCTCCTGCGGCATGAGAGCCACAGACGGCGCCATCGACCGCTGCAGCATCAACAAAGATACCATGCTTCCGACCTTCTCCGTCCTCGGTGGCGGCAAGCCTGTCGGAATTTGCGGAAGCGGCATTTTGGATGTGATTTCTGAGCTTTTTACTTGCGGCATCATCAACGCCAAGGGCGATTTTGTCCGTGAAGGCAGCCGCATCGTCCGTGATCAATACGGCACAGGACGTTATGTTTTGGCATTTGCCGAAGAAAGCGCCACAGACAGCGAAATTTCGATCACCCATGTCGATATTGACAACTTTATCCGTGCCAAGGGTGCGGTCTATTCCGCCATCGACACACTCCTGAGCGCCATGGACATGGACGAGAGCGTTTTGCAAACGGTCTACGTCGCAGGTGGCATCGGAAGCTCGATCAGCATCAAAAATGCCATTGCCATCGGCATGCTTCCGAATTTGCCCGTGGAAAACTTCCGTTATATCGGAAATTCTGCCCTGTCGGGCGCTTGTGCCATGGCATTGTCGGACAAGGCTGTTTGCGAGATCGACGAGCTTTCACAAGGCATGACCTACATGGAGCTGTCAACGCAGGCAGGCTATATGGACAGCTTTGTTGCTGCCTGCTTCCTGCCACACACCGATGCAGAGCGTTTCGGAGGTGCGAGATGAAGAATCAGAAGGAAGCTGCGCCGTTTGCGCATTATCATGCAATTTTCAACCAAATGAGCGCTGAAGAAATCACGAAGCGAACACATTTGGAGCTTGAAAACGGGGTATTTTTTGTCGAGATTTTGGGAGAAAAATATCCCGTTTCTCACCCGAATTATCAGCCCGAAACAATTACAGCGCTTGATACCCTGCTTTTGCGTTACTTGACAGAGGTCGGCGCTGCCGAAGAGACGGAAAAATTTCTGACCTTCCGTGAGATGCCATGGGGCGATGTGTATTTGCAGCCGTTTTCGGGCAGGATTTTGAAAAGAGCCGCGTTCACGTTTGGAACGAGGCTCGATGCTTTTCGGCAGGCTGCCGAGCGCATCGGTGCAAAAAAAATACCAAACGGTGATGCGGCATATGAATTTGAATTTTTGAAAAATTATCGCCTGCGCTTGATCCTTTGGCAGGGCGATGAGGAATTTGAACCGAGTGCGCAAATGCTGTTTTCGGCAAATTTCGTCAATTTTACAGCCGAGGACCGTGTTGTCGTTGCCGAGATTTTTATCACAAAGCTCAAAGCCCACCTGCGCTGACGAAGAAATTGCCATCTCGAATTTGTCATCCGAGGATGCACTCGCTAAGACTTTTCGCTGCACTCCTCATTGACACGTTGAACGTCAAATTCCGATTTATCGCTGAGTTTTGTTTTTCAAACTGTAGGGGAGGGTCATGACCCTCCCCTACAGTGGTTGATACGTTCTGTTCGTTAAATCGGAATTTGAAATACAATATGAACAAATCAAACGGGTGAAGCCGATCGGCTTCACCCGTTTGATTTTTAGGTTGCGATGTTGTTTTTCAGTGTTTTGTGTGATTGATTTGCTGTCGTTTTGCGTTATTTTGCCTCCATGTAGGCGGCGACGGAATCTCCGTAAGTGAGCATGGCGTTGACCATGTTCAGTTCGTCCTCTGCGATGTTGGTCTTGGCTCGGACTTGGGCGACATAGCTTTCCACGCTCCAGGAGACGGTTTGGGAGATTGCGGTTTCGCCTTCGTAGAAGGTGGCATTGATGACATCACGCATTTCCTTTGCACCCACGTTCTCATAAATTGCGGAGAACATGATATTGCCCTTGTTGGTCGCTGCAATTTCCGCCAAAACCTTGCCCTCGCTGTCGGTGATGACGCACTTGACCGCATTCGGGTCGGTTGCGGTGGTGTAGATGCAAGAAAGGTTCAGCTGCACTCTGGAGGTCACCGTGATGTTGGTGTTTACGGCTGCGCCGGTGCCGGAAGAAGCTGCGTTGTTCACCGCCTCGGGAATTTCCGTAGTTGCGTAAGACAACTGTTCTTCGGTCAGGTCTGCGGTGACAAGATTTTCTGTGTTATAACCAAGTCTGACCTGTGCAGCTGCGCCATACTTGAGCATGTCAACTGCCATGGTTTTCAGTTCGGGAATCGAAGCGTCTGCATCGATCTTTCCGACCAAATAGCTCTTGATGGAATCGACAACGGTTGTGCCATAGTAGATCGTGCCGTCTTCGCCAACTGCGTAGAGCGTGGTGGAGAAGTTGTCGCCCATTTCCTTGGCGTTGATGCCCTTGTAGGTGACCTGATACATCAGCGCTTCGCCCGTTGCAGGATTGACCTTTGCGGTCATTGCTTCACGGTCTTCTGTGATGCCGTAGACGGTGGTAATGGGATCGCCGCCTGCAACGTCTTTCTTCACTTCAAGGTAGAAATCCTTGTAGGAGTTGACGTCTGCGCCCATGATGTTATAGGTAACGGTCATCTCAGCGCCGACGGAGATCGACATCGTGAACTTTAAGCTGTCCTTCGGCTCATATTTGGGCTCGCTGACTTCAATTGCACCGCAAACGCAAGTGCCATCAATGTAATTGTGATCTTCGTTTACGCTGTAGTCGCAATTTGCACAGGAAACGGTGTGATTCTCGCCGTGGTCGGTATAAGCATAACGGTGACCGGTTGCGGCAACCTCGTCCGCCGTGTAGCTGTCGGAACAAATTGCACAGGTGTAGGTCGTGTAGCCTGCTTCCGTGCAGGTCGGTGCTGTCACAACGGCTTCGTAGGTATGACCCAATGCT
>SVKY01000088.1 GCA_015068235.1 Oscillospiraceae bacterium | reverse complement strand
AGTCCTTTCCTTCCAAGACATACAAATACACCCTTTCTCTTCTGTATGCCTTGATTATATCAAAAACTGTAAACCATGTCCTTGCACATTGTGTAAACTATCTTACTACACTATACATCATGACCCTACCCTACAGTGGTTGATACGTTCTGTTCGATAAATCGGAATTTGAAATACAATATAAACAAATCAAACGGGTGAAGCCGATCGGCTTCACCCGTTTGATTGATTAGGTTGCGATGTTGATTTTGAGTGTTTTGCGTGATTGATTTGCTGTCGTTTTGCGTTATTTTGCCTCCATGTAGGCGGCGACGGAATCTCCGTAGGTGAGCATGGCGTTGACCATGTTCAGTTCGTCCTCTGCGACGTTGGTCTTCGCTCTGACTTGGGCGACGTAGCTTTCCACGCTCCAGGAGACGGTCTGGGAGATCGCTGTTTCGCCCTCATAGAAGGTTGCATTGATCACATCACGCATTTCCTTTGCACCGACGTTCTCGTAGATGGCGGTGAACATGAGGTTGTTTTTGTTCGTTGCCGGAATTTCCGCAAGGACATTGCCTTCACTGTCCGTGACGATACACTTGACAGCGTTCGGGTCGGTTGCGGTGGTGTAGATGCAAGACAGGTTGAGCTGAACTTTAGACGTAACCGTGATGTTGGTGTTGACACTTGCGCCATCGCCTGTGGAAGCTGCGTTGTTCACTGCTTCGGGGATTTCCTGCGTTGCGTATGCAAGCTGCTCTTCGATCAAATCTGCGGTCACCAAATTTTCGGTGTTATAGCCCAAACGCACCTGTGCCGCTGCGCCGTATTTCAGCATGTCCACTGCCATGGTTTTCAGCTCGGGAATGGAGCGTGTATCGTCGATCTTGTTGACAAGATAATCCTTGATGGAGCTGATGGTGGTGTTACCGTAATAAATTGTGCCATCTTCGCCAACTGCGTAAAGTGTGGTTGAGAAATTGTCGCCCATTTCCTTGGCGTTGATGCCCTTGTAAGTGACCTGATACATCAGCGCTTCGCCTGTGGACGGATTGACCTTAGCGGTCAGAGCTTCACGGTCTTCTGTGATGCCGTAGATCGTGGTGATCGGATCGCCGCCTGCAACATCCTTGGTAATTTCAAGATAAAAATCAGCGTAGCTGTTGACCGCCGAGGCGAGGAAATTATAGCTTACGGTCATCTCCGCACCTGCGGAAATGCTCATAGAAAAAGAAAGATTTTCATCCAGTCTATACTCGGGCGCGCTTGGCTTCGAACCTTCGCTGAGCAAGTACAGCGTTGTAGTCTGATTCTTGGTATTGGTGGTGGTGTTCTTGTAGCAACGGAAGTTCACTCTCGAAACTGCGGACATGTCGCCGAGATTGTTATCATAAACACCGATGTAGCGTGTGCTGCCGTCAGAATCGTTCAGGCTCAAATAGCCGTCAGTGGACATGGTGATCGCAGCTGCAGTGCCGCCGTCTACACGCAGACCGTTGTTGTTGTTTATGACATACAGACCGTTTTCGCCACTATACAGATAAACCTGACCGTCAACGATTTTGACAGTCCAATACATGATATCGGAGAAGGTGCCGTCAAACTCAGCAGCATTGTTTAGAGGGGTAGAACCAAAATTGTTGAGCAGAACAAACTCCTTGTTGGTCATGTTTTCAGCAGTGTGCATTACGATAGCGATGACATCGCCGTCCTTTAGGTCGGAGAAATTAACAGTTTCTATAATGTCTACACTGATGCTGCCACATTTTTCGCATTTTCCGTTAATGTAGTTGTGACCCAATGCGGCTGTTTCGTTGTCATTGTAGCTGTCGGAGCAGATGGAGCAGGTATAGGTCGTATAGCCTGTGGTGGTGCAGGTCGGGGCGGTGATGGTTGCGGAATACTGATGTGTTCCGGGAAGCTTCACTGCCTCGGCGGTGGTTGCCTGCGTTGCTTCGCTGTCGGTGAAATAGCCCTGACAGACGCTGCAATACCAATGCTCAATATTGCCATCTGCGGTGCAGGTTGCTGCCTTTGCGGAAACATGCTCGAGCGTATGTACATCGAAGCCCTGCAGGACGGGGTATTTATAGCTGCAAGTGCCCATTGTCCAAACCGTGTCAAAGTCAAAGCCGCTAAAAGCCGCCTGACGCTGCATCATTGCATCGGACAAAGCAACCGGATCGTTGCCGCTGTAGGTTCCCTCGCCAACGGCTTTGCTCATCGTGTTGAGGTAGTAGCAGCTCGTAAACTTACAAGTACTGCTATCCTTATTTTGTCCAAGAAGGCTTCCGGCTGCGGTCATGCCTGTTACATTTCCGACATTATAGCAATTAATGAAATAAGCATCACTTTGCATGCATCCGCTAATGCCACCGGCATAAGCACCATGCACAGTTCCGGTATTATAGGCGTTTTCTATTGTCAGGGAAAGAGCTGACTCCCAAGCGATACCACCGGCATACAATGAATCATCACTTCCGATCTCACCACTGTTCCAAACATATCGAATGACACCGCCAAGTGCTTCAAGGGCAATTCCACCGCCATCGCAAACCCGTCCCGCATTATAACAGAATTCGATTGTGCCAAACCAATTAATACCACAGATACCGCCACCGGCGGATACTGTCGCATAGTTCTTGCAATTGGAGATCGTCCCCCAATTTGCCGCGCAAATTGTGCCGGAGATTTCGGTGGTAGCACTGATTTCGCCGCTTGCGATGGTTATGTTTTTGATTGTGCCATAGTTGCTGTCAATCAAGCCGCCGCGCGCACCTGTGCATTTCAGACCGTAAATCTTATGACCATTGCCGTCCAAGATACCTGTAAAGTCTGTGGAGGAGCTGGAATCATAGCCAAGGGGAATCCATGCAGAGTCGGCGTTATACAAGCTGCCGCCCTCTGCCAAGGCTTCGGTCAAGTCGATATCCGCCGTGAGGATATAATTGCCTGCCATGTCATTTCGGATCAGCCAAAGATCCTCGGGCGTTGCGATTGCCGTGTAGCCCTCGGGCACTGTCTCGGTTTGAGCTGCGAACGTCTGCGGCAAGAGGCTCAAAAGCATCAGCAGACACAGCAGCAACGAAGCGCATTTTTTGATCATGTTCATTCTTCTTTCTCCTTTTCGATTTTTTGTTTGGAAGCAAAAGTACACTTTTGATTCCACGGCTATTGACAAGCAAAAATGGATGGTTTATACTTATAATGTTATGTAATGGTTGCAAAATTCCAATGGTTGACAAAGTGTACTTTTTCAACCATTGGAATTTTGCCCATAAACGCCTTATACTAAAACCTGATTAGAAGTATTGATTAAATTCCGATTTATCGAGCTGTTTGAGTTATCGCAAAACGACCTGTAACAGCTTACGACCACGCAAAGCGTGCCGGGAGGGGTACGCAGGGGAGGGCGGCTGTGCGCCGAGAAATAGCTTATGAAACAGC
>SVKY01000043.1 GCA_015068235.1 Oscillospiraceae bacterium | reverse complement strand
GGTGACTTTCTTGGCGAAACAAGAAAGTCACGCCCCACGCAGTGGAGCAAACCGAAGCATTGCTTGCACTTTCTTTTTTGCCGTAAATTTCTAAAAATAACGAAACATTTTACTGCAGGCGCGTCAAAGATGCACCCCAAGAGTACTTCTTCGCTTCGCTCAGGGCGCCGCACGCTACGGCGTGATACTAAACTCACCGACAAATCGGAATTTTTTCATTCTTCTATGAAACTTGCCGTAGCAGGTCACGGCGCAGGCGTTGCATAATACGCTTTTCAAGACGTGAAATATACGATTGCGAAATGCCCAAAAGATCGGCAACCTCCTTTTGCGTTTTCTCCGCACAGCCATCGAGCCCAAATCGCAGCGAAATAATATACCGATCACGCTCGGGCAGACGTGAAAGTGCCTGTCTGAGAAGCTGATGCTCCACATCCTCCTCTAACGGCCGCATCACGGTATCGCTGTCCGTTCCCAAAATGTCCGCCAAAAGCAGCTCATTGCCGTCCCAATCGGTGTTGATCGGCTCATCAAGAGAAACCTCGGTTTTTTGCGAAGAAATTTTCCGAATATGCATCAAAATTTCATTCTCAATACACCGAGAGCAGTAGGTCGCAAGCTTGATATTTCGGTCGGTCTTAAACGTGCCGATCCCCTTGATCAAGCCGATTGTGCCGATGGAGATCAAATCCTCAATATGAATCCCTGTGTTTTCAAAACGACGTGCAATGTAGACAACCAGTCGCAGATTGCGCTCGATCAAGCGCTGCTTTGCCGATTCATCTCCCCGCACGCACAGGGCAATGAGCTGCTGTTCCTCGCTCGCAGGCAAGGGTGGCGGCAAAATGTCACTGCCTCCGATATACATGATTTTCGAATTTTGAAACAGAAAACGAAGCAGACGCTGCAGGGCTTTACGCATAAATCATTCCTCCGGTTAAAGCATCATAGGCACCGCCGTCAGACAGCGGTGTGGGTGAAAAGGCGATCAGAGAGCTGACGGTGTGGTCATTGTGCGTGATCTTGCACGGAAGAGCGAGAAGCAAGCCGTTTTCCACGCCGACGGCTCGGTATGGAATCAGGCGGGGTGCGTACTTTTTCAGCCGCAGCGCCAAAACCGCAGGCTGCAAAAAATCCTGTGCGCTCAGCTTTTCCGGCAAAAGGATCCCGGCAACCGCCCAATTCGCTGTGAGCACATCTTTTCCGCTGACAGGGTCGACGAGCGTGTTTCCGCTGTCACGCAAAGCGGAAATTTCAACGGTTTTTCCGTCCACTGTTACCTCCAGGCGAATCACGCTGTTTGCCGCATGGCTCAGTCGAGGCAGCAGCAGCCTGCACGCAAGACTTACCGCAAACGCCGTGAGCAAAACGCTTGCGAAGCTGACAGGAAACAGCAGGCTGTTCTTGTACAAAAAGGGCTTGCCCTGTAGCATCTGCACACCAAAAATTGCACCGCAGAGCACCAAGGAAAGCACTGCAAACACGGCAGCCAATCTCCAAGTGGAGCGCTTCATACCAAAAGCGCACAGCAGCATCAAGCCTGCAACGATCAATTTCATCGGAAACAGTCTCAACCAAGCAAGCGAAGGCACATACACCGCAACGGCATAAGCAGCGCCAAGCAGCGCCGCAAGTGCGCTGTTTCTCCTGCGAGCGGCACTTGCGCCCAAACGAGCAGTTCCCCGAAGCAGCAGATAGTTGACACAAAAATTCAGCGCCAGCACCGCATCAACATATACCGTCATCCCCTCACCTCTCTTTCGTGGACAAATTCTACCAAAGCAAACATAAAAAACAGGTCGCAATTCCCATCGGGAATCGCAGCCTGTTTTTGGTGTTTTCGGTATTATTCGTGATTGTTTTATGGGGATAATCCATTTCCCGTCCGACTTTTTTGCAAAAAAGAAGTTACTTCCGTCGAGCGATTCTTGTGTCGTTCAAACGCAGTCATGTTTTTCAAATTCCGATTTATCGAACAGTTTCGTATTTCAAATCGTAGGGGCGGACGACTCTGTCCGCCCTGTGTAGGCACTTCGTGTGGGCGGACAGAGTCGTCCGCCCCTACGAACAAACAGCTCGACAAATCGGAATTTGACGGTCGTCTTGGGTTCACATGCCGCTGATGGGAATTGATTTCAAAAGGCGTATCTCTTCTTGCGCAGCAAGCTGCTGAAGCTCGTCACAGCGCTTTGCCGTTTCCGAAACGAATTCTTCGTCACGAATGGAGGACAAATTCACACGCACGTTAAAAATGGCACCCAACACACAGGTTCTTGCCAGCATCACACCGACCATCGCATCGGTCACGGCGTTCGGGTTACCCACGGTCAGCGCCTTTTCTAAATAGGCAAACAGCTTGAGTGCAGTCTGCGCAACACCCAGCGGTACAAGGGAAGCTTCCTTCAAGCCCTCCTGCATCGCATCTAAACGCAGCTTTTTCTCCTCGTCCGTTGTTTTCGGCATCGAAAGCGCCGCCATATAGCGATCAAATGCCCGACTGTCCTCATCGACCGCTGCCAACAGTGCTTCATAAATCGCAGGAACCTGCGAAAGCAGCGCTTGCATATCCTCTTGCGCAGCAGCATATTTTTCACGCCCGACGGTCAAATTCGCAACCATCTGTGCCAGTGCCGCCGACAAATTTCCAACCAGCGCCGACACGCTGCCGCCGCCGGGTGCAGGCGCGTTAGAAGCAGTTAAGGCGGAAAATTCCGCAACGGTTAAATTTTTCAGCTCCATCACAGATGATTCTCCAATACCTGAGTGCCGTCAAAGCCCTCCAATTGCAGATAGTACGCAGCACAGTCCAAAAGCGCCTGCTGCGGAATGAGCCCACAAATTTCGCTGCCCAAAACATTCACGCCATAACGGCGAGCCTCCATTTTGACGGTCTCAAAGACACGGTAGACCGCAGTTTTGGAGAAATCGGTTAGGTTCATTGACACCTGCGCAATGTTTCTCTCCTCCAAGCGCACACCCATCGCCTTGCAGTAGCGGAAGCCGCCGTTGATATGGCGAATCTGACGTGCAATGGCATTGGCGATTTCGATATTTGGCGTATCCAAATTGATATTATATGCGATCAACGGCATTCTTGCGCCGATGGCGGTAACGCCGCCGGTCGGGTGAATGGTCGTGCCGTAGTCAGGCTTCCACATGGGATCGCACATTTTTTCTGCCATACCCTCGAACTGACCCTTGCGCACAGTTGCCAAATTCTCTCTGTGCGGTGCGGTTGCCGACTGTTCATAAAGGAAGAAGGGCTGAGAGAAGCGCTCATAAGCCGCCTGCGCAACCTCTTTTGCAATACGGTCGGCATCTTCGACCGTAGTGTTGCGGATAGGGATGAACGGAACAACGTCCACGCAGCCCATACGGGGGTGCTGCCCCTCGTGCTTGGTCATATCGATGAGCTCAACTGCCTTACCGATGACCTCGATCACCGCATCACGCAGAGCCTCAGGCTCACCAATGACGGTCAAAACACTGCGATTGTGATCTGCATCGGAGGTATAGTCCAAGAGCTTCACGCCCTGTTTGCCACGGAAGCAATCGCAAAGCTTTTCTACCTTCGCAAGATCTCTGCCCTCAGAGAAATTCGGTACACATTCCAAAATACGATCCATAGTGATTATCCTTTCATATGTTCGATTTTTCCGTTTTTTATCACCGTTTTCACCAAATTCTGACCAAAACGGTAGAAAATATAATCCAAATTCGGCGCATTCCAAATCACAACATCCGCCTGCTTGCCGATCTCGATCGTACCGATGCGATCGGCACAGGAAATTGCCGCTGCCGCATTTTTCGTCACGGCATTCAAGACCTCTTCGGGTGTCAAGCGATATTTCCAGCAAGCCAAATTCATCACAAACTGCAAATTGCTGCTCGGGCAGGAGCCGGGGTTGAAATCCGAAGCCACAGCCACAGGCACCCCTGCACGGAGCATATCCCTTGCCCTTGCATAGGGCTTATCTAAATAAAATGAGGTCGCAGGCAGCAGCACAGCGATCGCGCCGCCATCTTTCAGCGCCTCAATGCCCTCATCTGTCGCAGCAATCAGATGCTCGACCGAGGTTGCTCCCATTTTTCCTGCCTTTTCCGTGCCACCGATGGGGTTTATTTCATCGGCGTGCATTTTGGCTTTCAAGCCGCAGGCGAGCCCCTTTTTCAAAATCCGTTCAGCTTCCTCGGCGGAAAACACGCCTGTTTCGCAAAACACATCGCAAAATTCCGCCAAGCCCTCTGTGCCGATCCTCTCGATCAAAGCCTCCATCAGGCGCAAATATCCCTCACGGTCATTTTTATATTCCTCAGGCAGTGCATGAGCACCCAAATAGGTCGAAACCAGTTCAATCGGCTGAAGCTTGCACAATTCTTTCGCCACACGAAGCTGTTTTAATTCCGTTTCCACGTCCAAGCCGTAGCCGCTTTTCGCCTCGCAGGTCGTTACGCCGTGGCAAAGCATGTTTTTTAGCTCGGAAAGCGCCTTTTGGGTCAGTTCTTCCTCACTTGCCGCACGGGTCTTGCGCACGGTGGACAAAATTCCGCCACCCTGCGCCAAAATTTCCAGATACGGTACGCCCTGCCGCTTCATACTCAATTCATGCTCACGCCAGCCGCCGAAAATCAGATGCGTATGCGCATCCACAAGTCCCGGCGTGACCAAGCAGCCGCCTGCATCGACCGTTTCGCAATCGATCTGCGGTGTGCCACTTCCAATTTCCGTGATCACTCCATTTTCGCAGAGAATGTAGGCATTTTCAATTTTCTCAACTTCTGCCTGCGCAGTTGCACGATTGCCCACGGGCGTTGCAAGCATGCCGATATTTTTTATGAGCAGCCTCATTTGCCCAAAACCTCCCGAATCATCTGCATATCCGCAACGTAAGGGACGGTAATATGATCGGTCTGAGAGAATTCTTCATTATACTGTTCGACTGTCTGCAAGGCGTTGCCATTTCTTGCCCACGCTCTGCGAGAGACACCGACCATAGTATCCCAAGGCATTGCCATACGCAAAATGGTATCCACTCGCTCCGAGCCATCAAGTACCATGCCGAAGCCACCGTTGACAGACTTGCCGATGCCGACACCGCCGCCGTTGTGCAGAGCGACCAAACTCATGCCTCGTGCGCAGTTGCCAGCATAGCACTGCACCGCCATATCCGCCATGATATTCGAGCCGTCTTTGATATTCGAGGTCTCACGAAACGGTGAATCCGTACCGCCCGTGTCGTGGTGATCACGACCAAGTATGATGGGTCCGACCTCGCCGTTTCTAACCATTTCGTTAAATTTCAGCGCAATGTTCCGTCTACCGATGGCATCTTGATACAAAATTCTGCACTGTGTTCCGACGACCAAACGGTTCTTCTTCGCATCACGCACCCAAATATAATTATCTCTGTCCTGATAGCGGCGATCGGGATCGATGCAGCTCATTGCAGCAGCATCGGTCTTGTCCAAATCCTCGGGGTTTCCTGATAAACAGCACCAGCGGAAGGGTCCGTAACCAAAATCAAACAGCTGCGGTCCCAAAATATCCTCCACATAAGACGGGAAAACAAAGCCGTCGAGATCGTTTTCGCCGTTTTTGCACACAGACTTCACGCCTGCATCGTAGACCGCCTTCAAAAAGCTGTTGCCATAGTCGAAGAAATACGTTCCACGCTCGTGATAGGCGCAGATCAATTCATAGTGACGGCGCAGTGAGCGATTCACCAGTGACTTAAATCCCTCACGGTCAGATGCAAGCATCTCGGTGCGCTCGGCAAATGTCAAGCCCTGCGGACAGTAGCCTCCGTCATAGGGCACATGGCAGGAGGTCTGATCGGAGAGCAGATCGATCGTGATATTTTTTTCATACAAATATTCCAATAAATCGACAACATTTCCGTGGTAAGCGATGGCACACGGTTCTTTTTTCTCCAGTTTTCCCTGCGCCAAGGAGAGCGCTTCATCCAAGCTGTCCGTCACAGCGCTGACCCAACCTTGAGAATATCGGGTCTGAATGCGTGACATATCGACCTCGGCAATCAACGCAACCGCACCTGCAATTTCAGCTGCCTTGCCCTGAGCTCCGCTCATGCCTCCCAAGCCGCTCGTAACATAGAGCTTTCCTCTCAAATCGCCGTCATTTGGCACGCCAAGCACCAAGCGACCTGCATTCAAAAGCGTGTTGAACGTGCCGTGCACGATACCCTGCGGACCGATATACATCCAACCGCCAGCGGTCATCTGACCGTAGTTGGCAACACCCATAGCTGCGGCTCGATTGAAGCTTTGAAGATCATCAAACGCACCGACCATCAAACCGTTCGTGATGATCACTCTCGGCGCAAGCTTATGAGAACGGAACAAACCTAGCGGATGCCCCGACATGACCACCAAGGTTTGCTCATCGGTCAGCTCCTGCAAATATTTTTTGATCAGGCGGTACTGCATCCAATTTTGGCACACCTGACCCGTTTCGCCGTAGGTCACAAGCTCATACGGATACAGTGCCACATCGAAATCCAAATTATTATCGATCATCACCTGAAACGCCTTACCCTCGGTGCATTTTCCCTCATATTCGTCAATGCCCTTGCCGTAGAGCCGACCCTCAGGACGGAAACGATAGCCATAAATTCTGCCGTGTTCTTCCAATTCTCGGGCAAATTCCTGCGCCATCTGAAGATGATGCTCCTTAGGAATGTAACGAAGGGCGTTGGCGATGGCGATCTCACGGTCATTTTGGCTCAGCTTGGATTCACGACGGGGCGCACGACGGATCCCCTCGACAAAGCTCGGATATTCGGGTATCTCGTTGATTTGGAAAATTTTTGCATTCAGATCCATAGAAACCTCCAATGATATGCACAGGAGCGGACAACCGCCCGCTCCTTAGAAAATTAGTTTAGTTCTCCGACAGCTTCCTCTACCGAGCGCAGCAGAGAGCCGTCCTTCAAAACCGCCTCACAGCGGTTGATATCCTCAAACAACGGTCTGTCATTTTTCAGCGTCTTGCAGACCTCACGAATCGCCAAATAAGCAGGCTTCGTGCCCTTGCCGAGCTTTCTTCTGCCGCCCATCAGGTCGATCGCCTGACATACGCACATAAATTCCATGGCAAGCACACGGCGCACGTTCGACAAAATTTCCGACGCTTTTCTTGCGGCGATCGTGCCCATGGAAACATGATCCTCTTGCCCTGCCGATGACGGAATCGAGTCCACGCTCGCAGGATGTGCCAGCACTTTGTTTTCCGAAACCAGCGAAGCTGCCGAATACTGCACGATCATCATGCCGGAGTTCAAGCCACCGTTTTTGACCAAAAATGCCGGGAAACCGCCCAAATTCGGATTGACCAAATGTTCTAAGCGCCGCTCGGAAATATTGGCAAGCTCACTGAGCGCAATACCCAAAAAATCAAATGCAAGTGCCATCGGCTGCCCATGGAAATTACCTGCGGAGATCGCTTCGTTCGTGTCCTCGAAAACAATGGGATTGTCCGTCACGGAGTTGATTTCGATCTCGACCTTGCGTTTGATATACTCGAGCGCATCGCGGCTGGCTCCATGGACCTGTGGCACACAACGCAGAGAATAATTATCCTGCACACGCACCTCGCCCTGCTGAGTGACATTGCGGCTAAAATACAGCATCTTGCGCAAGTTCTCTGCCGTTTGCATCTGACCATCATGAGGGCGCAGTGCATGAACTCTGGGGTCAAGTGCATCCTCAACGCCACGGTTCGCCTCAAAGCTCAAAGCCGCTGCCACATCGGCAAGCTTCATGCAGTCAATCGCATCATAAAGCGCCAACGCACCGACCGAGGTCATCGCCTGCGTGCCATTGATGAGCGCCAAGCCCTCTTTTGCAACCAGCTCGACTGTCTTGATGCCGGCACGCTTCATCGCCTCATTGCCCAGCATGACGCAGCCACCGACCTCTGCCCGACCCAAGCCGATCATTGGAAGGACCATATGTGAAAGCGGCGCAAGGTCACCACTGGCTCCAAGCGAACCCTTTTGCGGCACAATGGGAGTCACGCCCTTGTTGAGCATGTCGATCAAAGTCTTGACAATGATCGGTCGAACGCCCGAAAAGCCCTTTGCCAAATTATTCACACGCAGCAGCATCATGCCTCTGACAACTTCTTTCGGAAAAGGCTCACCTGCGCCGACGGCGTGGGTAATGATTAAATTTTTCTGCAGCAGCTTGCACTCGTCGTGAGAAATGGGAACATCACTGAACTTGCCGAAACCCGTGGTAATGCCATAGACAACAGCCTCGTCCTCAACAAGCTGATCGACCACCGCACGAGAGGCGGCAATTCGTTCCTTCGCCTCCTCCGACAATGCGACCGGCGCATCCTCACGGCAAACTGCCACAATATTTTCTAATGTCAAAGATTGACCAGTAATGATGATTGTATCCATGATTCTTACTTCTTTCCTATAGTCCCCTATATTCTATACGATTTTCGTCAAAAAAACAAGCCATATTGCGTTTTTTTCCGTTTCGTAGTATAATTGTTTTTGAAGGAGGCGATAGAATGTATCAGCCTTTGGCAGATGAATTGCGCCCGACGAGCTTAGACGAGGTTTTCGGGCAGGAAGAGATATTGGGATCGGGCAAAATGCTGCGCCGAATGATCGAGTCGGGACGAGTTCCGAATTTGATTTTTTACGGTCCGAGCGGCACAGGAAAGACGACCGTTGCCAACATCATTGCCGATGCCACACAGAGAAAGCTTTTTAAGCTCAACGCTACGACCGCATCCACCTCAGATATCAAGGAGATCGTGGCGCAGCTTGACACGTTTATGGCGCCAAACGGTGTGCTTTTGTATTTAGACGAGATTCAATCGTTTAATAAGCGTCAGCAGCAATCACTCTTGGAGCATATTGAGAACGGAAAAATCACGCTCATTGCCTCCACAACGGAAAATCCCTATTTTTATGTTTTTAACGCCATTTTGAGCCGCTCAACGGTCTTTGAGTTTAAGCCGATCACCCCAGAGGCTGCGATGAAGGCTGTCTGCCGAGCGGTGGATTATATGGCGAATAAGACAGGGCTGCTTGTTACGGCGCACGACGGCGCATTGGAGCATATCGCTTCGTCCTGCGGCGGTGATGTGCGCAAGGCGATCAACGCCGTAGAGGCAATTTTTATCACTGCCAAAACAGGTGACACAGAGCTGTCCATCACCTTAGACGATGCAAAAGCCGTAACACAGCGCTCGGCGATGCGCTACGACCGTGGCGGTGACAATCAGTATGATTGCCTTTCTGCCCTGATGAAGTCGATCCGTGGCTCCGATCCCGATGCAGCGATCCATTATTTGGCAAGATTTTTGGAGGTTGGCGACCTACCCTCGTGCTGCCGAAGAATTTTGTGCTCCGCCTGCGAGGATATCGGCTTAGCCTATCCGATGGTGATCCCCATCGTCAAGGCATGTGTCGATTCGGCTTTGCAGCTCGGCATGCCCGAGGCAAGACTTCCGCTGGCAGATGCGGTCATTTTGCTTGCCACAGCGCCAAAATCCAATTCCGCTTATAACGCCATTGCCGCCGCAATGCAGGATGTGCAGGCAGGCAAAGTCGGTGCTTTCCCCCGTGAGCTTCAGAATATGCACGCCGACAGTGCAGGTCAAGAGCGTGAGCAGGGCTATCTCTATCCGCACGATTACCCCAATCATTGGGTCAAGCAACAGTATTTACCCGACAATCTGCTCGGTGTAACATATTATGAATACGGCGAAAATAAAACCGAGCAGGCAGCCAAGCGCTATTGGAACGAGATCAAAAAACAGGAGTGATACCATGGATATCCGCCAAAACGATATTCTAACAATGAAAAAGCCGCATCCGTGCGGCAGTAAGACATGGAAGGTCCTGCGCACAGGTGCAGATCTGAAAATTAAATGTACGCTCTGCGAGCATGAAGTGATGCTCCCCCGATTTAAGATCGAAAAGAACATCAAATCCATCACCCGAGAGGATAATTCCACCACGTCATAAGACATGGTGGAGCCTCCCTTTCCAAATTCCGATTTATCGAGCTGTTTGTTCGTAGGGGCGGACGACTCTGTTCGCCCCTACGGTTTGAAATACGAAACTCATCGATAAATCAGAATTTGGCAAACAAATTGAGTCGTTGTGGGGAGATATAAACGATCGGCAGGGAAAATTTCCCTGCCGATCGTTTTATGTTTTATGGCAGCTTCCGTGCATGGCGCAGCCACTGCACGAACCACCACAGGAGCACGAATGAACTCCTTTTTTCTTTTTGCGGATTTCATTGACAACGATCGCAACGAAGATCACACCAACGATCGCCGTAACTACGATGGTTGCAAAATTCATAAAATCACCTCATTTGGAGATAACAACCTTGTTTCGTCTAAACAGCAGATACACAAGCGAGATCACTGCCACGCCTGCGGCGATCGTACCGATCACGCTGCCTGCACCGATGAACCATGCACCGATCTGATAGACAATCAGGCTGATGGCATAAGCGAAAACACACATATAAGCAATGGCAAAAACAGTCCACTTGCCGTTATTCATCTCACGCTTGATCGCGCCCATGGCTGCAAAGCACGGAGCGCACAGGAGATTGAAGATCAGGAAGGAGAAGCCTGCAAGCTTGCTTCCGCCGAAAAATTCCAAGCCGATGATACCGAGCTTTTGAGAATCCATGGCATCGACCAGCTCGAAAGCGAGGTCGGCATCTGCCATTGACGACAACGAACCGAAAACGCCGACAACCTCTTCCTTTGCGACCAAACCCAAAACGGTTGCAACAGCTGCCTGCCAGGTTCCGAAGCCCAAGGGCTTGAAGAGCCAAGCGATTAAGCCGCCGAGGACTTCCAAAATAGATGCGCCGCCGTTTTCCTCCGTGATATAGTGGAAACCGCCGTCAAAGGACAGAGAATTGAGCACCCAAATGATGATGCTTGCAGCAACGATAACGGTGCCTGCACGCTTGATGAACGACCAGCCACGTTCCCAAGTTGCTCTGAAAATATTGCCAGCAACGGGCGCATGGTAAGCCGGAAGCTCCATAACAAACGGAGCGGGATCGCCTGCGAAGGGCTTGGTTTTCTTGAGCAAAATGCCCGAGATAGCAACAGCTGCCACACCGATAAAGTAGCTTGCGGTTGCAATCCAAGCACTGCCGCCGAACAAAGCGCCTGCAATCAACGCAACAATGGGCATTTTGGCGCCGCAGGGAATGAAGCCTGTGGTCATGATGGTCATTTTACGGTCACGGTCCTGCTCAATGGTACGGCTTGCCATGATACCGGGCACGCCGCAGCCGGTGGCAACGAGCATGGGAATAAAGCTCTTGCCGGAAAGTCCGAATTTGCGGAAAATTCTATCCATGATGAACGCCACACGAGCCATGTAGCCACAATCCTCCAGGATGGACAGGAGCACAAACAAAATCAGCATCTGCGGTACGAAACCAAGTACCGCACCGACACCGCCAACGATTCCGTCAGCGATCAGACTGACCAGCCACGAAGCGCAGCCGATGGATTCTAAGCCGCTTGTGACCGCAGGGATGATCCACTCACCGAAAAGCGTGTCGTTCATGAAACCGACCGTCCAATCGCCGATCGAGCCAATGGAAATATAATAGACGAACCACATAACTGCCACAAAAATGGGCAATGCAAGGAAACGGTTGGTCACGATTTTGTCGATCTTGTCAGAAGTGGTCAGCTTTTGTGAAGAAGTGCGCTTGTAGCAGCGCTTCATAAGCTGTCCTATGTATATGTAGCGTTCGTTTGTGATGATGGATTCGGCATCATCGTCCATTTCGTCCTCGACAGCTTTGATATCCTTCTCGATATGTGCCAAGGTCGCTTCATTCAAAGATAGCTGCTGTAAAACCTTTTCATCACGCTCAAAGATCTTAACCGCATACCAACGCTGCTGTTCCTCGGGAAGATGATGCACGGCAGCTTCCTCGATGTGCGCAAGTGCATGTTCAACACTTCCCGAAAAATTATGCTGCATACAGCGTTTTGCTTTCTTTGCCGCATCGATTGCTGCCTGCGCAGCCTCGTCAATGCCCTGCGATTTGAGCGCCGAAATCTCCACGATCGGGCAGCCGATCGAGCGGCTCAGCTCCGAAACGTTGATCTTGTCACCGTTCTTGCGCACGATATCCATCATGTTGATGGCAATCACAACAGGGATCCCAAGCTCGATGAGCTGCGTGGTCAAATAGAGATTTCGCTCCAAATTCGTGCCGTCTACGATGTTCAGAATCGCATCGGGACGTTCGGAGATCAGGTAATTTCTTGCCACAACCTCCTCGAGCGTATAAGGCGACAGAGAATAAATACCGGGCAGGTCTGTCAGAATGACATCCTTGTGCTTCTTGAGCTTACCCTCTTTTTTCTCCACCGTGACCCCCGGCCAGTTGCCGACATACTGATTCGAGCCGGTCAGAGCGTTAAACAGCGTGGTCTTGCCGCTGTTCGGATTACCGGCGAGTGCAATTTTCATGCTTCATTCCTCCTAACAGTTAGATATAACTAACTTGACATTAAAAAATTATTCGACTTCGATCATTTGTGCATCGGCTTTGCGCACGGACAGCTCATAGCCGCGAACAGTTAGCTCGATGGGATCCCCCAAAGGTGCAACCTTGCGCACATAGACCTCAACGCCCTTGGTAATGCCCATGTCCATGATCCTGCGCTTGACAGCGCCCTCGCCCCAAAGCTTGATGACCTTGACGGTCTCACCGATTTTTGCGTCTTTCAGTGTTTTCATGACGATTCACCTCTTAAACCATAATTTTTTGCGCCAGCTCCCGAGAAATTGCAACGCGGGAGTTTTTGACATTAACAATAATATTTCCGCCGATGGAGTTGATGACCGTGACCGTGCCGCCGACAACGAAGCCAAGATTTTCCAAATGGTTTTTGACCTCGCCCTTGCCTCCGATGCGCTTGATGATGTTCTCTTCTCCGATTTCCGACAATATTAACGGCATCATAGTGAACTCCTTTCGTGGTTAGACATCGCTAACCTATGATGAAAAATAAAATTAGTTTGCACTAACTTCAAGCGAACTAATTAGTTAGCCCTCGCTAACCTCTCACATTATAAACCCAAACCTTTCATTTGTCAAGGGGAAATTTGGAATTTTTTCTTGCAAAGCGAAGAAATGCTGATATAATGAAAATATATTATAAGTATTGTAGGAGGTTGTTTTTATGAAAAAATCACTTGCAATTTTATTGATTCTTTCAATGCTCGTGTCTTTAATTCCCACTGGCTTGGCTGTTTCATCGCAGGCTCAGAATTCTTTATCGGCTGCAGCTGATCAGGATCTTCTCAGTGTGCCTTGGAACGTGCCTGCTTTGTCGGACACCGTGATCCGTGCAGGACGCAGCGTTATCAAGCAGGCAGCAAGCAATTGGCAAAAATATTTGACCGTGACGGAAACTTCTCACGGCTTGACCTTCGCATTTGAAAAGTCGCCGGGCAGTGTTTTCGAAGGGATCTCGCATAAGATTTCTTTAGACGGCATCTGTCTGAAGCTCAGCGGCTTTGCAAATTACACCGGCGGGACCTTTGCAATCACATTCGGTCAGGGCGAATATGACCGTCTTTGCTTCGGTCTGATCTTTAACCCGAAAAACGGCACGATCCACGCAGGCGAAGGTGCAGGTACTTCCATGGACGCCATCGGCGATGCGCTTTTGCAGGACGAAGCGCTAAAAGCCGCAGCCTTGGGGGGTAAAACATGGACACTTTTGCTGACGAAGGAGTTTGACGGAAGCTACAGTCTGTCGATCACCATCGATGAAACGGTTTTGACCGCAAGCATTGCGCAGTCGCTTGTGGAAAACGGTAATTTTGATCCGACAAGCTGCTGCTTTAACATCGTGGCGATCAAGAGCTTGCCAACCTTCACCGTGACCTTGGAGGGCTGGAAGCAGATCCCCAGGCCAAAGATTGTTGACACAGAGGATACGCTGCTTCGTGGAACCGGAAATTACGGCGACACGCTCTCGGCTTGGGAAAAGTGGCTGACCGTCACACCGTCGGATGAAATCGGGTTGCAATTTGATTTTACAGGCGCTGCGCATTCTGTCGCAGAGGGCTTTGTCGAAGCGGTTTCTCTCAACGGCTTGCGACTTTATTTCTCCAACCTATCCACAAGCGATCAAAGCAAGCTCGGGCGCTTTGCCGTAACATTCGGAACAGGTGCGATGAACCGAAGCTGCTTCGGCTTGATCTTTGAATTTGAAAGTGGCAATGTTTATGCCTCGAACGCCGAGGTGAAGAACGGCGTTGTCAGCTCCGGCAGGATCGTTTCTGTCGGTTCGCCGTTGTTCTCGGGGGATGCCTTTACATATGAAAATATGGCTGGCAAGGATTGGTGCATCGATTTTTCCTCCACATCGAACGGCGATTATGAGGTCACACTTGAAATTGACGGCGAACGTCACTGCGCAACGGTTGCAGCCTCGACCGTGAAGAATTGCGCCGATTTTCGCCCCGACGATTGCTATTTATATCTGACGTCGGGCAAGAACGCAACGACCCTGAGTGTAGAACTTGTGGCGATCAACAATCGTTGCGGCATCAAAGGCATTGATAACAGTACTCTGTTGCCTGCCTACGTTCCGTCCACGGAAGTATCGGTCGATGCCAACGGCACGCCTAATTGGCTCAAATCTGCGATCATCGTTGAAATGAATATTCCAAACGCCACAAAGGAAGGTACATTGGATGCAGCGATTCCCATTCTGGACCACATTCAGGAGTTGGGCGCCAACTGTATTTGGATCACCTCGGTCGGAGAGCCGGGAACCAAAAATGACGGCTCCGCAGGCAACCATTATGTCAATCACGGACTGCAATCCATCGACCCCAAGATCACAGGAACTGAGAATTATGAAGAAGGCTGGCAAAAGTTTGCCAATTTTGTGAGCGAAGCACACAAGCGCAATATTTATGTGATCTTCAACGCCATCACTTGGGGAACGACATCCGATTCTCCGATCTATCAAGAGCATCCGCAGTGGTACACAGGAAAAGAAATTTGGGGCGGAAAGGCTTGGGATTGGAACAACAGCGAATTTAAGTCGTGGTATCAAAATACCCTTTTAGATATCATTGAAACGACCGACATCGACGGAATTCTTTATGATTGCGAGCCAAGCTATGCAGGCGTAGATAATTGTGCGGCTCTGCGTACAGCCATCCAAGATAGCGGCAGAAATTTGGTCTACATCGGAGAAAGTGCGAACGATCGCGGCAGCGCTTACGATATGGAACAGTACGGCGTAATGAACTATAACGGCTACGACAAAACCTCCGCTGCCATCGGCGAGCATCAGAAGGACGATAAAGAGTTCTTTATTGACGAAGGCTTCAATATTGTCGAAGCAATCAAAAACGGCACGATCAGCGGTACAATAGAAGATCAAAAGAACGGCACGGGAGGTACGCACAAATATTACACCTATGCTTTCAGTAACCACGACAGCTATTATTACTCCTTCAACAACGCTCTATTAGATGTGGGCTATCAGGGTATTTTTTCCTCGTATATCCCCCTTTGGTATTTGGGCGATGAGTTCAATTCTACAGCATCGGGCATTCGACTTTATTTCGATGCCACCAAGTGGTGCAATTTCGCAACAAACGAGAATCGTGACTTCTACGAGGGCTTAAAAGAGCTGATTCAAATTCGTCGGCAATACGATTATGTATTTGATGCCGTCTCCGAAAATCACCGCAACACCAACATTTGCAAGGTCGAAACCGAAGGAGCGCTCGATTTGCAAGCCTACGCCAGATATAAGGATAACACCGGAATTTTGGTCGTCGGCAACCATAACACCGACGGCGCAGCCGTCACAGCAACCGTTACCGTTCCATTTGAAAGCATGAATCTGAGCAAATTCGACCGTTTTACGGTAACGAATCTTCTGACAGGAGAACTTCTTTGCAGCGGAACCAAGCATCAAATCGAAGCCTTCACCGTCACATTAGAATATGATTCGTTGGGCGTGTATGCCGTTGTCGGCGCAGGCACCGCAAACGAAGGGCTCTCGGTGCTCGATGCAAGCCATGCCCTGTTGCGAAACGGAACAGCACATCAGATCAACACTTCAACCGTCAGCTGGAGCAAGTATGTGCAGGTCGAGGAAGCGCCGCATAACAACGGCTTGCGTTTTTCTTTTACCGAAGCTGCCACGACCACCTGTGAGGGCATCAATCTTCCCGTATCGCTGGAAAACTTATATTTGCAGCTTGACAATTTAAGCGGCTATATCAACCACGGTACCGCCTCCGATCCGTCCAAGATCGCCATTTCCTTCGGTCCCGGCGGCTACGAACGAAATAATTTTGGCTTGGTCTTTGATTTTGCAAATGGCGCACTCTATGCAGCAAAGCCGACATCGGGCAGCACAGACCGCCTCACAAAAGACAGCACACCTTTGATCAAAAGCGACCTTCTGAAGGCAGAGAGCTTGGCAGGCAAAGAATGGTCTGTACAGCTTTCAAAGCCGGCAGACGGAAATTATTTGCTGTCGCTAAAAATAGGCGCAACAGTGCTTAGCGCTGTGATCGACGCTTCCTACATCTCGGCGACAGACAGCTTTGATCCGACAAATTGCTATCTCTACATTTGCGCCGCAGGTGCGACACCCACCGTATCATTGGAGCTTGTCGGCTTAGGCAGCTCTATAGAAGCGATGTCATATTTTGAACAAGAAGATGTTTCCGGGGACAGCCAAACATCTGCTCTGCGCATTCGACAGGACGCTCACGGAAGCGGTGTGCATTTTGAATTTTCGAAAGCCCTGCCTCTGACCTCCGCACAAATGCAGCCGACACTGAACTTAGATGGTACGACATTATATTTTGATGATATGTCGAACTATCGTAATTACAGTACCGAACACGGAAGCACAAAATTCGCCGTAACATTTTCTTCCGCCAACTCCGAAAAAACCGCCTTCGGCATCGTGTTTGATCCAATGTATGGCGCAGTTTATCTGTGCTTGAACGGATATTTACACCGTCAAATTCTTTCAAACGCAAATTTGACCTACAATCACTTCCGTGATGTACAATGGTCGGTGAGCCTTGCAAGAAAACAAAACGGTACTTTGACCGTGACAATTGCGCTTCCCGACGGTATGTATAGTGCCAATATTACAAACGAGGAGCTTGCTGCCGCTCGTGACTTTAATCCTGAGAGCTGCAAACTGAATGTGATGGCGTGGGATGGGACGTTGGAGATGAGCCTTCGTCTGGTCGCCTACCATGCGCATTCGTGGGACGTGGACGGCGACGGCGTACTGGAGATCCTCGCCATCGGCAACAGCTATACCACCGATGCATTATGGTACGCATGGCAGAGCGCACGGGACCTTGGTGTTGAAAATGTGGCGCTCGGCAATCTTTATATTGCCAACTGTGACATGCAGAAGCATGCAGCCAATGCAGCCAACGATTCTCCGGCATATCTGTACTACTTTAATGACAGCGGAACATGGGAAACGACAAGCAACTATAAAATTAGCACCGCACTGACAGATCGAAGCTGGGACTACGTTGTTTTGCAAGAGGGACATACCGTCAGCGGTTTGGAAAGCAGTTATAATGAAAACCTATCTTATTTGATCGACTATGTTCAGGCGAAGCTGACAGCGCAGGAGAACCCAAATCGCAATGCTTCTACTAAGCTGGCATGGCACATGACCTGGGCATATCAGCAGGATTGCACACATTCTGCATTCCAAAGCTATAATAATGATCAAATGACGATGTACAACGCGATCCTTTCCGTAACTCAGAACAAGATTTGTACGAATGATGCCTTTGATATTATTATCCCTTCGGGAACGGCAGTCCAAAATGCAAGAAGCTCTCTCTTGGGGGACACGCTGACGCGTGACGGATATCATATGAGCACCTATGTCGGAAGATATCTGACAACATTGATGTTCCTGAAATCGATCGCAAAGCTTACCATTGATCACATAAGCTATGCGCCCGGTGATATAACCGCCGAGGAAAAACTCATTGTGATAGAGTCAGTTAAAAATGCATACGAAGTGCCCTTTGCCGTGACGCCTTCGTTCCTGACTGGGGAAGCTCCGACCTCAGGATATACGCAGCTTAGCCTTGACATAACAAAGTGTGCATTTTGGAATCCAACAGACAAAGCTTCCTATCATCGTCCGATCACAAATTTAAGTAACAGCAAAAACTATTGTGCAACAGCGAGATTCACAAGGGAAGATCTCCCTGTAGGCTCTGTCATTCTCCTTGCAGACGGATGGAAGTATCGTCCTGACGGATGGTACACGGACCACCCGCAAAGCGAGCGCAGGAATGGCGTTACCTCAGCAGCCTATGTCATCGTGACGCAGGAATGGTGGGGGGACGATACGATTCGAGGATTTAACATCAGTAAAGCCGATGGGAGCTCTATGGAGGAGATCACGGAGGAGGAAGTCTGTGCAGCCTTCCGTATCTATGTTCCAACACAGCCACGCATTCACTCATACCTTAGCGATACGAATGCACCAACCTGCACCGAAACCGGCTTAAATACCTTTCACTGCCCGAATTGCGCAGACAGCTACACAAAGGAAGTGGCATCGCATGGACATATCGAAGTTGTTGACAAAGCAGTTGCTCCGACTTGTACTGAAACTGGTCTGACCGAAGGCAAACACTGCTCCGTCTGTAACGAAGTTTTGATTGCTCAGACCGTCATCGAAGCCAACGGACATATCGAAGTCATCGACAAAGCTGTTGCCCCCACTTGCTCGGAAACCGGCTTAACCGAGGGTAAGCATTGCTCCGTCTGTAACGAAGTTTTGATTGTTCAGACCGTCATCGAAGCAAACGGGCACACCGAAGTCATCGACAATGCAGTTGCTCCAACCTGCACCGAAACAGGTCTAACCGAGGGTAAGCACTGCTCCGTCTGTGGTGAGATCCTCGTAGCGCAAATCGTCATTGCAGCCAACGGACACACTGAAGTCATCGACAATGCAGTTGCTCCAACTTGCATAGAAACCGGCTTAACCGAGGGCAAGCATTGCTCCGTCTGCGGCGAAATCCTCATAGCGCAGAACGAAGTCGCAGCATTGGGTCATACCTACGAAGCCGTTGTGACAGCACCGACCTGCACCGAAAATGGCTACACGACTTACACTTGCTCGCTTTGTGGCGATTGTTACAGCGCTGACGAGGTCGCGGCAACAGGTCACAGCCATGCTTATTCCAACGACGGAGAGAACCACACTGTTACCTGTGAAAATTGCGATTACAGCGCAAGCGGAGATCACGAATACGTTGATGGTGCTTGTATCTGTGGCGCAATTGAAGTCACCGAGCCGAAATACGAGCCAAAAGAAAGCTTGAAGTTCACAATGTCCATCTCCGTCGGCGCTGAGATGACCGTTACCTATAACATCATGGGCGCAGATGTCAACTCCTACAAGGATTTCTACCTTGAAGTGAAGAAAGACGTTGCAGGCGGCGATCCCATTACCACGATTTACGGCATCACAGAAGATCGTGAGCAGATGACCGCAAAGGTCAATCCTGCAACGGGTGAAGCTCTCATGTACCAGGTGACCTACAAGGGCATCAACGCCAAGGAAATGGGCGACAACTTCTCCACAACGCTCTACGCAGTTGGCGAAGACGGCACGATCTACTATGGCACAACCGTTGTCGATTCCATCAAGAGCTACTTAGTTG
>SVKY01000087.1 GCA_015068235.1 Oscillospiraceae bacterium | reverse complement strand
GGTAGGCCGCATCGACTTGGAAAGCAGAGCTTATACACTCAAACGAGCCTACTTGTTAGAGGGCGACCCAAGAGCAAATGTGTAAACTATGTTGTTGCACAATCTGTAAACCATGTTGCTCTTGACAATGCCCCTCCCCTACAATGTAAAACGATAATCTCACAGATAAATCGGAATTTGAGCAAACCCTTTCAGTAACCCCGGCATATTTACAAGAGGATAACCGCAAGGAGAATTTATGAACAGATTGTCTGTATTGTGCACGACGATGCACCAGAAGGACCTTTCCAAATATGACGAGATGAAGCTCTGCACGGACGTGGTGTTTGCCAACCAGTGCGACCGTGACGAGGTCATCGAGACAGAGCGTAACGGCAACCGTGTGCGCATGATCTCTACCAAAACGATCGGCGTCGGCAAGAACCGCAATATATCGCTGCTTGCGGCGGATACGCAGATCGTGCTGTTTGCCGATGACGATATGGTCTACTACGACGGCTATGCAGAGGGTGTGCTGAAGGCATTCGACGAATTGCCGCAGGCGGATATGATCACCTTCAGCATCGATTTTACCAAAAACGGCAAGGTGTTTGGCGGCAGACACAACCCTGTCAAACGCCGTCGGAAATATAATTGTCTGCGCTACGGAGCCTGCGTGCTTGCGGCACGTCTGGACTCTTTACGAAGGATCAATGCCTCTTTTACCACCCTCTTTGGCGGCGGCTGTATTTACGGCTGCGGTGAGGATTCGATGTTCATCGTCGAATGTATCCGCAAGGGCTTGAAGCTGTATTCGCACAACTTCGTGCTCGGCGCCTGCTCCAAGGATGAATCCACGTGGTTTACAGGCTTCCATGAAAAGTTCTTTTTTGACAAGGGCGCATGGCTGGCAGCTGCGTTTCCCAAAGCAGGATTTTTCATGCGGCATTATTTTGCTGTACGTTTTCGCAAAAAGACAGAGCTGTCTTATCGCCAGTGCTGTCGATTGATTAAGAGCGGTCAAAAGGGCTTCCGTTCGCTTGCGACCTGGCCGCAGCCACGCTGATAGGGGCGATGAGCATTTGAAGTTAATTACGAGGTATGAGGAAATGAAAATTTGGAGCCTGCGCAAGGGCAAAACTCCAATGCTGCACTATGTTCTGCTGATGTACTGGGTCGTTTTGCTGGTATGGCAGAATTTGGGCAGCGGTGGCACGGAGAATAAGGGAAGCCTTGATCTGCTGATCAAGTTTTTTCTGATTGTCGTTCTTTGTGTTTACTATTTTATACATGCAACGGGAATACGAAGAGATGTCCTGCTGCTTGTGATGGCGCTTGTGCTGATGTACGGTGTAGCAAAGATCGACGGCGCGCTGGACCTTGGCGAGATGCTGTATTACTTCTTCCCGTTGATGTTTATTTTGATCGTTTACGGCTGCGGCTGGAAATTTGAGCTGCGCAGAGAGCAGCTGGTTCGACTATGCAATTTGCTGGTCATCGTGGTTGCCTACATTGCCATTTATGCACTGATCTTCTGCTTTGATCAGTTCAAGAACGCTTTCACCATCACAAATGCCTACGGCAATGAGCTGAAATCCTTCCTGCTGAGCAGCCATGAGTACGGTTTGTATTTGATCTTTGGCATCATGGGTGCAATCCTGTGCATGGAATTTGACCCTGAGGGTTCAAAAAAGAAGAGAATTTGGTATATTTGTGCAATCGTTCTTTTCGGTATTAATTTGATATTGACCTTCTCCCGTACATCGCTGCTTGCCTTTGCGGTGATGATGCTCTGCTATGTGTTTCTGTTTGCCAGGAGAAGCATCCGCATGTGGGTAAGCCTTCTTGTGACCGTTCTGGTTTTGACGGTATTTGCGGTCCCCTCTCTGCGTGATTTCTTCTGGGAGATCGTCATGAAGGAAAATAATGACGCAGGCAGAGAATCCCTGATCGATGCTGCGATGAACATTTATAAGAGCGGCAACGCAGCAAAAAAGCTGCTCGGCTATGACTACACCATGATCAAGGCGCTTTTGGCAAGAAGCCGTCAATTGGGCAGCTTCCATAATGCTTACATGTCGCTTTTGGTCTCAAACGGCTTGGTCGGTGTTGCGATCTTAATTACAACGAGCATCGTGACCTTCAAAGATATTTATATCACGATCAAGAAGGATACACCCTGGAGCCGCTTGCCGAAGTTTTTTATCGCATTCAATTGCGCTTCGATTGCGATCATGATGTTCAATACGACGACCCTGCTTGCCTCCTCGATCGACTCGTACTTCCTGACGCTGTTTGTTGCGATCGTGCCGAAGTACGTTAACCGCTCGATCAGAGAGGGAACTTTTGATCTGCCAGCAAAGGAGAAGACTTTCCGTGAAAGACGATGGCGTTAAGCGTATTTTGATCTTATCGAATGAATGCCTGTCCAGCGTGACATCCAACGGCAGAACCCTGGCGAATTTTTTTATCGGCTATCCGAAGGAATGTCTTGCGCAATTTTCGGTGCAGAGCGTTGCGCCGGACTATGAGCGCTGCGAACGCTATTTCTGCGTGACGGACAAGGAAGCACTGCAGGCATTCACCAGGGGAAAGCGTGTCGGAAAGCGCCTGCAGCCTGTCAAGCAGGAGATCATGCCCAACACGATCCCCAGAGCTTATCCGAGAACTGCGCTGACAATGTACCTTCGGGACCTTGTCTGGAGCTCGAAGCGCTGGCAAAAGGGCGCTTTTACGGAATTTGTCGAAGAATTTCGTCCCGAGGTTTTGCTGCTTCAGGCGGGAGATTGTGCTTTTATGTTCCGCTTAGCCCGACAATTGTCGAAAAAATATCATATCCCGCTCGTGATCTATAACACAGAGGGCTATTTCTTCAAGAAGCATGACTATTTCCGTGCCAAGGGCTTGGCACATTGGATCTATCCGATCTTCCGGCGCCGTTTTTGCAAAGCCTTCCGCAAAACAATGAAGATGGCTTCTTATACAATATATAATTGCAAGGCGCTGCAGCAGGACTATGCTGAGTATTTTCATGTCCCCTCAGAGGTGCTCTATACCGCAACACAGGTCGAGCCGAGAGATCAGCAGGCAGTCAGAAAGCAGCCCCGCATTACGTATTTGGGCAAGATGGAGGTCGGCAGGCACCGTGGTTTGATCAAGCTTGCAAATATTTTGGCAGAGGTCTCCCCCGACAGCCGCCTGGATGTCTATGGAAAAATACCCGGCGAATCGCAGGAAAATGAGATGAGGGCTTGCAAGCACCTGAATCTTTGCGGCTTCGTCAGCTATGACGAGGTCAAGAAAATCATGTGCGAAAGCGATATTTTGGTGCATGTGGAGTGCTTCGAGGATTTTTACCGTGTGGATTCCAAGTATGCTTTTTCGACCAAAATCGCCGATACGCTTGCCTGCGGCACCTGTTTTTTGTTCTTTGCGCCGAAGGAATTTGCATGTACGAGATATTTGGCGGAGAACGATGCCGCCTTTGTCGCAACCGACGAGACGGAGGCGAAAAAGCTGCTTCAGATGCTGCTTGAAGCGCCCGAAAAGAGAGCGTTGCATTTTGAAAATGCGCAAAAGCTTGTAAAAGCAAATCATCAGGCGGAACAAAATGCCGCCAGATTTGCAGAAATTCTAAACACCGTTTCATAATAGAAACATTATAAATATTCCCCAAATTCCGATTTATCGAACAGAACGTATCAACCACTGTAGGGGAGGGTCATGACCCTCCCGTGTGCAGGAACTATCGTAAAACATTACGTTTTCACATTGGTTCGCTGCGAAATTTTACCGTTTTCTGTGCGGGAGGGTAGCGAAGCGGAGGGAGCGGTAGTGAATGACAGCCCGGTGGGCTGTCAGAGCCGCGACCTGACCGAGCCGCAGCGAGACCATGACCCTCCCCT
>SVKY01000042.1 GCA_015068235.1 Oscillospiraceae bacterium | reverse complement strand
GGGCGCACAGATGCCGCCGCAGCGGTATGCATGCGAGCAACCGAGCGAAGCGAGGCTCTTAGCGAGTCGCAGTCGTGCGCCCCTACGGTGTCAAAACGCAGCCAACAGCTCGATAAATCGGAATTTGATTTTTCGTCTACACCAAAACAACAGCGGCATCTCCGAGGATTTTTCGCAGCTCTGCAAGCATATCCTCTCTCATGCTGCACAAAGTGCCTCTGCGACTGCCGCAATCGGCAAAATACAGCACCGCATTGTTTTCACCGGGGAACATATTTAAGATGGCACGAACCTTCTTGTCCTGCACGCTCCCCTCGCTCGGAATTTTCAGATACAGCTTCTTTGGCACAGGCTTTGCCACATCACCGATCGGCTTGATCTCATTGACGATCATCTGCGGCGCCTTTTCATCTCGCACCGACAAACGACCTTCTACCACAACCGCAGTATTTTCCTTCAAAAGCTCACCACTTTTGCCGATCGTGCTCGAAAATACCAGCAGCTCCATTGCCGCAGTGTCATCCTCCAAGCCGACATACGCCATCATGGAGTTGTTGCGAGTCGTTTTCATACGCACCGACTCCACGATGCCCGCAACCTTAACGATCTGTTCATCACGGTAAACGCCGTCATTATTTTCAAACGATTGCATGATTCGCAGAATCGGCACAATGCCGCTGCCGGAGAGCATTTTGCGGTATTCGTCCATCGGATGTCCCGAAAGATACAAGCCAATGGTCTCCTTTTCCAGCTGCATCAGGTCATTTTTCGGAAGCTCAGGAAGCTTCGGGATCGGAATGATCTGTGTTTCCTCCTCCATCATGTCAAAAAGCTGCATCTGACCTGCAACATTGCTCCTGCGATTCTTCGCCACATCATCCAAAACCATCTCATAGGCATAGAGCATCTGCGCACGGTTCAAGCCCAAAGAATCCATCGCACCGCATTTGATCAGATTTTCCACCGCACGCTTGTTCAGATCCGAATCCAGCATACGCTCGGCAAAATCCTCCAATGTGGTAAATGCGCCGTTTCTCTCACGCTCGGCAACCATCTGACGGATCAAGCCTCTACCGATATTTTTCACAGCGCCCAAGCCAAATCTGATCCCATCAACCTCCACGGTGAACGAATCCTCCGAGGCATTGATATCCGGAAGCAAGAGCTTGATGCCCATTTCTCTGCAGTCGGCAATGTAGCCTGCGGTTTTCGTGGTGTTGTCGAGCACCGAGGACAAAAGCGCCGCCATATATTCCTTTGGATAATGGCACTTTAGATACGCCGTGTCATAGGCAACCTTGGCATAGCACACGGCATGCGCCTTGTTAAAAGCATAATTCGCAAAATCCAAAATTTCCTTATAGATTGCAAGTGCCGCCTGTTCAGAAACACCATTTGCGATCGCACCTGCGATGCCACGCTCTTCATCACCGTAGACAAAGGCTTTTTGTTCGGCAACGATCACGTGCTCCTTCTTTTTGGAGATTGCTCGGCGCATATTGTCCGCCTGTCCCAAGGAGTAGCCTCCGAGCTTTCGGAAAATCTCGATGACCTGCTCCTGATAGACGATACAGCCATAGGTAACCGACAAAATCGGCTCTAACTGCGGACACAGATACGCAATTTTTTCAGGGTGGTGCTTGTTGTCGATAAAACGTGGGATCGAATCCATCGGTCCCGGACGGTAGAGCGCCACGATTGCCGTCAGATCCTCGATCGACTGGGGCTTCATATTCACGCAAACCGCTGTAATTCCTGCCGATTCCAGCTGAAAAACGCCTGCCGTCTTGCCCTCAGAGAGCATTTTGAAGCTCTCGGGATCGTCATCTCTGACCTTTTGAAGATCAAAGTCAGGGGTATGCTTGCGGATCTCACGCTGCGCATCTTCGATAATCGTCAGATTGCGCAAGCCCAAAAAATCCATCTTCAAAAGTCCCAGCTCTTCAATGGTGGTCATGGTGAACTGCGTAACGATGGTCTCATCATTTTTTGCCAGCGGAACATAGTCCGACACCGGATTTTTGGTGATGACCACGCCTGCCGCATGGGTCGAGGTATTTCTCGGCATACCCTCAATGGCTCGTGCGGTATCGACCAAACGCTTCACACGCTCGTCAGCATCATACGCCGCCTTGAGCTGCGGAGATACACGTAACGCCTCGTCGAGCGTCATATGAAGCGCATTGGGGATCAGCTTCGCCACAGCATCGGTTTCCGCATAAGTAAAATTCAAAACACGTCCGACATCACGAATGGCGCCTCTTGCCGCCATCGTGCCGAAGGTGATGATTTGTGCAACACGATCCTTGCCGTATTTGCGCATGACATAATCGATGACCTCGCCTCTGCGAGCTTGGCAGAAGTCCATATCGATATCGGGCATGCTGACACGCTCCGGATTCAAGAAGCGTTCAAAATAGAGGCTATATTTCATCGGATCAAGGTCCGTAATGCCCAAGCAGTAAGAAACAATAGCACCTGCCGCCGAGCCTCTGCCGGGGCCTACGGGAATGCCCTGTTTTTTCGCATAATCCACAAAATCCGCAACGATCAGAAAATAGTCTACATAGCCCATTTTTCGGATCATGGACATCTCATATTCCAGGCGTTCACGGTAGCTGTCATCTGCATAGCGCTTTGCGTAGCCGTCGTTACAGAGCTTCGTAAACCAGCTCCACGCATCGTGACCATACGGATATTGAAACTCAGGCAGATGATATGTTCCGAAAGTGAAATCCATTTGACACCGATCTGCAATTTTCTGCGTATTTTCCAGCGCCTCAGGCAGATTCGGAAACAGCTCGCGCATTTCCTCCTCGGATTTGATGTAAAACTCCTGCGTTTCAAAGCGCATTCGGTTGACATCGTCGATGGTCTTTCCCATCTGCACGCACATCAGAACATCCTGTGTTGCGCTGTCCTCACGCTTGATATAGTGCGCATCGTTCGTGGCAACCACGGGCAAGCCCGTCTCCTTGGAAAGCCGCAAGATCTCACGGTTGACATCCGCCTGTTCGACAATGCCGTGATCCTGCAATTCCAGGAAATAATTTCCCTGCCCGAAGATCTCCGCCATCTCCAGCGCGTGCTTTTTCGCACCCTCGTAGTCATTCATGCGCAACTTTTTCGGGATCTCACCGGCAAGGCAAGCCGAAAGTGCGATCAAGCCCTCCGAATGCTGCCGCAAAAGCTCCATATCGATCCTCGGACGATGATAAAAGCCCTCCAAAAAGCCCTTGGAGACCATATAGCTCAAATTTTTATATCCGATCTCATTTTCACAAAGCAGGACCAAATGCCTCGCCTCGTCGTCCGTGCCATGCACACGGTCAGACATGCTTCTCGGCGCAACATAGACCTCACAGCCGATGATCGGCTTGATGCCCTGCGCCTTTGCCGCACGGTAGAAATCGATCACACCGTACATCACGCCGTGATCGGTGATGGCAACAGCCGTCTGTCCAAGCTCTTTGACACGCTGAACGAGCTGCCCAATGCGGCAAGCACCGTCAAGCAGGCTGTATTCCGTATGCACATGCAGATGTACAAAAGACATGATCGTCTCCTCCTAAAATATATAAAAGATCACCCAAATTCCGATTTGTCGGTGAGTTTAGTATCACGCCGTAGCGCGCGGCTCCCTGAGCGAAACGAAGAAGTCCTCTTGGGGTGCATCCTTGGCGCCTGTAGTAAAATGTTTCGTTATTTTTAGAAATTTACGGCGAAAACGAAAGTGCAAGCAATACTTCGGTTTGCTCCACTGCGTGGTGCGTACCTTTCTTGTCCCGTCAAGAAAGGTACCAAAGAAACGGCATGGGGCGGCGCTGACGAGTGCGCCTATCGTTTTTGCGGTGGTCTCAAAGGCTGTTTCTCGGCGCACAGCCGCCCTCCCCATGACCCCTCCCGGCGCGCTGCGCGTGGTCGAGAGCTGTGACTGGTCGGTTTGTGCCAATTCAAAAAGCCCGATAAATCGAAATTTGGCAAGTATTTCTTACGGCAACTGTGCTGCCAGTGCCGCAAGCTTTCTCAAGCGGTGATTGACCGCCGACTTGCTCAAAGGCGGCTCATGCAGTTCAGCAAGCTCGCTGAGTGTCGCCTCGGGATTCTCTCGACGCAAACGTGCCGTCTCTATCAGTTTCTCAGCCAGCGTTTCCAAAACGCCTGCCTGCTCCAATTTTTGCAGCACCGCCAACTGTTCTCCCGCTGCCGCAACCGATTTGTCAACATTTGCCGAATCGCAGTTGGTCTTGCGATTGGCACCGTTTCGCCAATCCTTCTCGATCTTCGCAGACATCACTGCCATTGCGCTCACGCCTGCGCCGATCAGCGCCAAAAAATCCTCGATCGCTTCGCTTTGCTTATAATATAAAATGCTGCTCCCCTTGCGTTCCGTCTGCTTCGTCTCCATGCCGATCTCCAAAAGAAGAGTCTGCGTGCCTCGGCTGACCTTCGCATGGGTGGTGGAGAGTTCCAAATGATAACGCTTTTCAGGATCCGTCACACTTCCACCTGCCAAAAAAGCACCTCGCAAAAAAGCCCTACGGCAGCACTCTTTTTCCAATAGCGCAAAATTGACATTCACCGAAACACTCGTCTGTGCCGAAAATCCGCACAGCTCAAACACATGTCGAATTTTCTCGCTGTCTGTCATAACAAAGCTCAGTTTTCCCGTCGTATCCTTCTCAGGCAGCGCATCAAAACGCACACCCAAGCCTTTTTGAAACAGCCTCGGTAAGCGTTGGGCAAATTCTCGGCTCTCCGTCACGATGCGGATCGCCTCTGCGTTGAAGGTATTGGCATAGAGCAAAACGCCCAAAGCCTCCGCCAAAGCACAGCAGCCCTTTTCTACCTCAGGTCTGCACAATTCACTTTTTACATTCGCAGAAAACGACATGATATCTATCCTTTCCCGATATCTGTGTGGATCACTTCCACCTCGTACTCGCTCAGTTCCTTCGCTAAAAATTCCGCCACAGCAACCGAGCGATGCCGTCCGCCCGTACAGCCGACAGCAATACGCAGCTCTTGGCACGAGCGCTCGCAGGCAAGCTGTGCCTGCAATCTCATAAGCTGCGAGAGTGTGCGCAAATATTCCGCACTTTTGGGATTGTTAAAAATATAATCCCGTACCTCGGCATCCAAGCCGCTTTTTTCCTTCAGCTCGCTGACCCAAAACGGGTTTTCCAGGCAGCGCACATCCAAGACGATATCCGCCTCGATCTGACCGTATTTTCGTCCGAAGGAGGTCAAAATAATTTTCATTCTCTCCCCCACAAGCGCACCTCAGGCTCCAAATGCACACCGCTGTTTTCATAAACACGCTGCTGAACCAGCTCGATCAAAGCCAGCACATCCTTCGCCGTTGCGCCGCCTTTGTTGACGATAAAACCTGCATGCTTTTCAGACACCTGCGCACCGCCGACCGAAAGTCCCTTCAATCCGGCTTCATCGATCAGTGTTCCGGCAAAATAACCCGTGGGTCTCTTAAATGTGCTGCCTGCGCTCGGCATTTCCAACGGCTGTGAGGCTCGGCGTTTCTCGTTCAACTCACGAATTTTCGCTCGGATCTCGCTTTCTTCGCCTTTTTGAAGCTGAAACTGTGTCCGCACGATCACGCCCTGCAACCCTTGGAACACGCTTTTTCGGTATCCAAGCTCCTGTGCTTGCCCCTCAAACCACTGCGTTTTGCCATCAAGGCTCATAAATTCCGTCCGCAAAGCAATATCCTTGATCTCGCCGCCGTAGGCGCCTGCGTTCATGTATACGCCGCCGCCAACCGTCCCGGGAATCCCGTGCAGACATTCCATTCCCGAAAGACCGTTTCGAGCCGCAAACATCGCCGTCTGCGCAAGGCTCATGCCTGCCATCGCCTCAACGATATTTCCGTCGAGCAGCCGCAAGCCCATAAACGTCTCTCGCAGGCAGATCACAAGTCCGCTTACACCCTCGTCGGGTGCTAAAACGTTCGTTCCGGCACCCAAAATCTTCACAACGATATTAAATTCCTTCGCCGCCTGCAATACTGCCGACAGCTCCTGCGACGTTCTTGGAAAAACCATCAGCTGCGCATTTCCGCCAATGCGGAACGAGGTATGCTTCGCAAGCGGCTCTTCCTCCCGAATCGAAAAGGCAGGCAGAATTTCCTGTAACCGATCTCGCAGCGCCTTAATATCGTTCATAAAAGCCTCCGTTTCCTACTGCACATGGGTAAAATCGTCCAATATATCTAATATAGTATATCACAGAAGAATCCAATTCGCAAGACAAACCCTGTCGAAGGCTGCCATAATTTTTTCCACTGCTGCCTCTTACATCCCTCATCGCTAAATTCCGATTTATCGCTGAATTACAAATTTTGAACTGTAGGGGAGGATCATGACCCTCCCCTACAGCGTGAAACGATAATCTCACCGGTAAATCGGAATTATCTTTGAGGGAAAAGCCGAAGCGCCCTGTGGCTTAAAACCACAGGGCGCTGTTTTTGATTGCTTATTGATCCTCGCCGAAGTCTGCAATATAGGCTTCGACCAGCTTTTCGGGCCAATCGGAGGTCGGCTCAAGCCTGCCGGTGAAGAAACGCAATGTTGCAGGCTCATGCGTGAAGCGCAAGCCGCCAATGAGGTGACGGTGGTCATACAGCCACTTGACACGGTCGATGACATACTCCGTCTGAGACAGCGTAAACACACGTCTCGGGAAAGCAAGGCGGATCATCTCAACCGCTGCGATATGCTCGGTGCCGTCAGCGTCACGTTCCTCGGACAAGGTGCCACGCTCCATGCCACGAATGCCGCCGCACAGATACATGGCTGCCGTCAGTGCGCCTGCCGGATATTCGTGATCGGGAATGTGCGGAACGACCTCACGGGCGTTGATGTGCGCACCCAAGCCGCCGCTGGGCGTGACCATGGGAACGCCGCACTTGACCAGCTCATTGACGCAGTGACGAATGAACTGCGGACCTTGAGAGATGACGTCGAAATCCATCGATTCCTCGAAGCCGACGATCAGCGCCTCCATCTCCTTGACGGACATACCGCCATAGGTCAGGAAGCCCTCATACATGGTGACATAGTCCTCCATGGCGTGGAAGAGCTTTTCGTCACGCACCATGCAGCCGCCGCCACGACCGAAGCCGAACTTTCTGCCGGAGAAGTAGACCAGGTCGAACAGATCAGCGATCATACGGGTGATCTCACGGATGGACTTATTTTTCATGCTCTCTTCACGGGTTTTGATGAAGTAGAGGTTGTCCTGCAAAAGCGATGCGTCCAGAACGGTCGGAATGCCGTAGGACTTGGCAAGCTCAGTGGCAGCCTTCATATTCTCATAGGAGATGGGCTGACCGCCAATAAGGTTCGTGCCGGCTTCCAAGCGCAAATAGGCAATATTTTCTGCACCCTCACGCTCAATGCAGGCTTTGACCTTGTTCAGATCGATGTTGCCCTTGAAGGGCAGGTCGCTGGCGGTGATCAAGCCTTCATCGCTGATGAGCTCTTCGACCTTGCCGCCGAGGCTGGTAACGTGTGCCTTTGCAGTGGTGAAGTGGTAGTTCATGATGACGGTCTTGCCGGGCTTGACAAAGTGGACAGCGATGATATGCTCACAAGCTCTGCCCTGATGTGCCGGCAAAAAGTGATCAATGCCGAAGATCTCGGTCAGCTTCTTGTTCATGCGATAGAACGTTTCACTTCCTGCGTAGGCATCGTCAGCACGCAGCATGGCTGCCTGCATATCGTCACTCATGGCGTTAACACCGGAGTCGGTCAGCATATCGACAAAGATATCCTTGTTATGCAGCATGAAGGCGTTAAAATGTGCATCCTTCATCTTCTGCAAGCGCTCTCTTGCAGGTAACAGCTCCAGGCGTTGCACGATCTTGACCTTGTGCATCTCCATGGGAACAGCAGGACGGTGATAGAATTTTACTTCGGGCATGGTAAATTCTCCTCTTGTTTTTTTATTTCCTATAGTATATAATAACTTCCAAAATTAATAAAACGAATTGTTTAGATAATTTCAATCGAAATTTTCGATGGAGGCGTTATGGAGATACGAAATTTGCGCACCTTTTTGCAGGTTGCCGAGCAAAACAGCTTTACCGCAGCGGCAAACACCTTGGGCTACAGCCAATCGACGGTGTCGTTTCAGATCAAGCAATTAGAGGACGAGCTGGCATGCCTGCTCTTCGACCGCATTAATCACACGCTTACGCTGACAGACCGAGGTAGGGAGCTTTTGGAGTATGCGCAGAAGGTTTTGCGCTTGACCGATGAGTTTAAGCAGAACATCGTTTCGACAAACGAACCCGAGGGAACGGTGCATATCGTTTCGCCCGATTCCGTCTGCGAAGCGATGATGATGACAAATTATACCGATTTTTACAACCAATATCCCAATATCAAACTGAAATTTTCTACGGCAGATACGAGCGATATGTTTCGAATGCTTGATCGCAATGAGGCGGACATTGTTTTGACCCTTGACAGCCATGTTTACGGTCGGGACTATATCATTGCCAAGGAAGAGCCTGTGCAGATGCACTTTGTCACGAATGTGCGCTCGCCCTATGTCGGAAAGAAAAATTTGTCGATGCGACAGCTTCTTGGTGAGACATTTGTTTTAACAGAAGAAGGCGTTGGTTACCGCCGACTTCTGGATCAGGTGTTGGAAAAAATGTCGTTAGAGGTTCGTCCCGTTTTGGAGCTTGGCAGAACGGATATTATCACGGAGGTTTTGAGTAATGGAATCGGCATTTCGTTTTTGCCCGATTTTGTCACAAAAGAGCTGGTAGAAGCAGGAAGACTGGCATATTTGGACGTGTTGGATATCCAATTTGACGTTTGGAAGCAGCTGTTGTATCACCGCAATAAATGGATTTCGCATACGCTACGCTGCTTCATTGAATATGTCAAGCGAATGGAGTTTCAAAATTAGTTGACTTACCTCTATTCGCATGATAAAATTATAAAAATACAACAAGGAGGAACGCTATATGCTAAAAAAATGCTTATTCCGCACGCCGATCGCTGTATTTGTCTTGCTGTTGCTGCTTTGCTTGTCATCTCAAGCCTTTGCAGCTACACCGTCCTCGTCCTCGGACGCAAGTGCAACGCTTGCATATACGCTGAAAAATCTCCCCTACGGTCGCGCCGTGCAGAATTTTTATATTGGCGAAACGTATATTTATATCACTCAGCGTATCGATGCGTGTACCTATCTTTCACGCCTGAAGATCAACGGCAACGAAGCCACCTATGTCGATCATATGACGCTCAACAACTGTGGTCACGGGCAATCGCTTGACTTCTATACATACAATAATAAAGAATATTTTCTTGTCGGCTGCAAGGCTGAGACCGAGACCACCTATAATTGGTCGGTGCAGATCGCAAGACTTCAGTACAAGGCGGGAGCAGTCTATGACTATACCGACCTGAACCGATGCAGCTATTTGAATTACGCAAACAGCACCGGTACCCGTTTGGGGACCACCTATCGTGTGGCGTGCTGCGTCAACGGCAGCTATACCGTTGTGCGTGTGCAAACATCGGAAGGCACCGTTACCTACACCGGCTACAACACAACCAAGCTCAACAAGCTGCTCGATGCGAGCAAAAGTGTGCGCTTGGATTCCGCGGATGCACAAGCGGCGTGTGTATTTTCCTTCACGCAGAGCGGCAGCTCCATCATTCGTCCGAACGGCTCCTTTCAGGGGATCGACCTTTCCTCGACCAAGAGCATTTATCTTGCCGGCGGCGCAGATGGGGATACGCCGCAGATCGCACGCATGAACAACTCCGGAAGCTATTTGAAGCTCGTCAATATTACAAATGTGGGAAATTTGGAGATCGAGGGTGTTCAGTGTCAGCGAGGCAGAGTGTATTTTACGATTGTTCCCGGTACGACCTCCGCATTGAAGAAAAATTCTCATAAGATCTACTATGTCAACGAAAGCAAATTCGGCATCAGCCATACGATCGTCAATGTCGCAGGTACCGCGCCGACCTGCACTGCCACAGGCATTTCCGACGGCGCGACCTGCTCGACCTGCAACCAGCCTATGGATGTGCAGGAAATACTTCCAGCACTTGGTCATACCTCCGTCACCATACCGGCGGTAAATGCCACCTGTACGCAAACTGGCTTGACCGCAGGCGCATACTGTTCTGTCTGCAATGCGACCCTAACTGCGCAGACCTCTGTCCCTGCGTTGGGTCACGGCTATGACAGCGGCGTGGTTACGCAGGATGCGACCTGCACGGAAGAGAGTATCCTGACCTACACCTGTACTACCTGCAATGACAGCTATACCGAACCGATCGAAGCAAAGGGGCATACGGAAGTGATTGACAGCGCCGTTGCACCGACCTGCACCGAAAACGGCTTGACTGAAGGCAAACACTGCTCCGTCTGTAACGAGATTTTGGTTGCGCAAGAAATCATCGACGCCAACGGACACACCGAAGTCATCGATAGCGCTGTAGCGCCGACCTGCACCGAAACAGGTCTAACCGAGGGTAAGCATTGCTCCGTCTGTGGTGAGATCCTCGTAGCGCGCGACATCCTTGACGCGCTCGGACACACCGAGGTTATCGACAGCGCCGTTGCTCCCACTTGTACCGAAACCGGTCTGACCGAGGGTAAGCATTGCTCCGTCTGTGGCGAAATCCTCGTAGCGCGCGGCATCCTTGACGCGCTCGGACACACCGAAGTGATCGATAATGCAGTTCGCCCGACCTGCACCGAAACAGGCTTGACCGAAGGTAAGCATTGCTCCGTCTGTGGCGAAATCCTCGTTGCACAAACCGTCATCGAAGCCAACGGTCATACCGAAGTCATCGATAAAGCGGTTGCCCCGACCTGTACGGAAACCGGCTTAACGGAAGGCACACACTGTTCTGCCTGCGGTGAAATTTTGACTGCACAGACGACCGTTCCCGCAACCGATCACACTTACGATGAAGGCATTGTCACAACGGCGCCGACTTGCACCGAAGACGGCGTGAAAACCTTCACCTGCCACTGCGGCGAAAGTTATACCGAAGCGATTGAAAAAATAGCGCATGCACTGACTTACCATCCGCAGGTCGATCCGACTTGTACAGAAGATGGCTACAACGCATATTATGAATGTTCTGCATGTCAGGCAACCTTCCTGGATGCCGAATGTCTCTATCCCCTGCCGCTGCAATACTTGAAGATTGCGGCAAATGGACACAAGGTGGTTATCGACAATGCAGTTGCTCCGACCTGTACAGAAACCGGCTTGACCGAAGGCAGCCATTGCTCCGTCTGTAACGAAGTTTTGATTGCTCAGACCGTCATCGAAGCCAACGGACACACTGAAGTCATCGACAATGCAGTTGCTCCAACTTGCACCGAAACCGGTCTGACTGAGGGCAAGCATTGCTCCGTCTGTAACGAGATTTTGGTTGCGCAAGAAGTCATCGAAGCAAACGGACACACCGAAGTCATTGATGAAGCCGTTGCCCCGACTTGTACTGAAACTGGTCTGACCGAAGGCAAACACTGCTCCGTCTGTAATGAAGTTTTGATTGCTCAGAATGAAGTGGCTGCTTTGGGTCATAACTATGAAGCAGTTGTGACGGATCCGACCTGCACCGAAAATGGCTACACAACCTATACTTGTACCTGCGGTGACAGCTATGTTGCAGACGAGACAGCAGCAACAGGTCACAGTCATGCTTATACCGATAACGGCGAGAAGCACACCGTTTCCTGTGCAAATTGCGACTACAGCGTAAGCGAAGATCACAATTACATTGATGGCACTTGCGTTTGCGGTGCAATTGAAGTCAGCGAGCCGAAATACGAGCCAAAAGAAAGCTTGAAGTTCACAATGTCCATCTCCGTCGGCGCTGAGATGACCGTTACCTATAACATCATGGGCGCAGACGTCAACTCCTATAAGGACTTCTATTTGGAGGTCAAGAAGGATGTTGCAGGCAGCGAAGCTGTCTCCACGATTTACGGCATCACAGAAGACCGTGAGCAGATGACGGCAAAAGTCAATCCTGCAACGGGCGAAGCGCTGATGTATCAGGTGACCTACAAGGGCATCAACGCTAAGGAAATGGGTGATAACTTCTCCACAACCCTCTACGCAGTTGGCGAAGACGGCACGATCTACTATGGCACAACCGTTGTCGATTCCATCAAGAGCTATTTGGTCGGAAAGATCGATGCGGAAAGCTCCATTCCCCAGCTGAAAACCATGGCGGTTGACATGCTCAAGTATGGCGCTGCTGCTCAGGTCAGACTTGGTTACAACACAGAAAATCTTGTCACCGCAGACCTGACGGAAGAACAGCTTTCTTATGCAACCGTGGAAATTCCCGAGGCTGTGAACAACGCAGCTTCCACCGGCACCGGCGCAGCCGTAAACACCAATATCACCGTCACTTCCAGAGTACAGTTGAATTTGTCCTGCATCTACACCACCGCAACCGACCCAAATGCGGTCAAGTGTGTCATCACCGACAGCGAGGGCAAGGTTTTGGGAGAAATTGCAGCCACCAACAAGGGCAATATCATGTTCTCTGCAATCTATGAAAACGTCGGTGCAAAGGAAATGCGTGACGTGATCAACGCAACGTTCTACGAAGGCGAAACCGCAATCTCCCAGACCGTCTCCTGGAGCGTGGAAAGCTACGTCGCCCAGGTCCGAGCCAAGACCAACGTCGCAGCAGACGAGCTGGACATGGTCAACGCCATGCTCACCTACGGCGATGCCGTCGCCGCCTACATGGAGGCAAAATAAAGAAACTCAATCAGGCGAGGTCAAACGACCTCGCCTGATTGAGTTTCAAATTCCGATTGCCGCTGAGTTTCAAATTTTGAACTGTAGGGGAGGGTCATGACCCTCCCGTGTGCAGGAACTATCGTAATCGTTGATAATTATCGTAAAACATTACGTTTTCACATTGGTTTGCTGCGAAAATTTACCGTTTTCTGTGCGGGAGGGCCATGCCCCCTGCAATGTAAAACGATAATCTCACCGATAAATCGGAATTGGTTCATTATTTTTATCGAGCAACAGTATAAATCGGAATATACAACCGATCAACAAAACCTTAACAAAGATTATGTTGATTTGCTTAAATGGATTGACTTTTTGAGTTTTGCATTATAAAATGTTCACATAGTGTGTCTGCTGCTTCGATGTGTCAATTGCACATTGATGATGACATGATACAGCGGGAAAGGAGAAAGCTTATGCATTACACTTTACGTCGAGGAATTGCGGCTTTACTGATCATTACAATTCTGATCAGTATTTTTCCACATGTGCTGGCTGCTGAGAGGGAAGATCAAATCATGCAGCCGATGTCGGAAACTACGACGGTTGTTCCGGTTCCAAATGATGACCTGAAGCATTCGGATGAAAAAGTATTCGGTTATTGGATCAATCCGTCAAATTTTACGATCAGCAACGCAAGCATTGATAACCTGACCAATCGGGGTGTTACGGATCTTTATGTTTTGGTCAAGGGTGAGGCGGGCTCTATCAACACAACGGCACTGAAGAATGTTATTTCCTATGCTTCTTCAAATGTACGTGTACATGCCTGGCTGATGTGCGCAAGAGATAATTCCTATCTAAAATCAAATCCTACCCATGCGGTCTATCATTTCCGCGTTGGGTATAAAAACAATGCGCATTCTTCCTCCAGCTCATATTACGATTCAAGAAATGGCTTTGTCGATCTGCGAAATACAAGCTACCAGAAGTATTTTAATTCCATCGTGGATGATATGGAAGCGATCGAGGGGCTTGACGGCATCCATCTTGATACGATCCGTTATGGCGGTGACTATTATGATTGGCATACCAATTTGAAAAAAGCACTCGGCAAGAGCGCTTATAACACAATGGCAAAGGCGATGTGCGGGCAGCATGGATACACCTATGCAGCAGACAGTGACGGATATTATGCTTTTACCGGTACAACAACTGCTGATGATTCGAGCCTTTCGACCCTTGTCAATGCAAATGGCGAAGCAGCGCAGAAATACATTGCCTACAGAACTGAAACGGTTACGAATTTCGTGAAGTCTGTCCGTGAAAATCTTGGTAGCGACATGATCCTGACGGCTGCATGCATGCCTGAGCCGGCGATCAGTCTGTACGGCAAGGCTACTTACGGTCAGGACTTTGCGTCGATGGCACCGTATGTGGACTATGTTCAGATCATGTCTTATTTTGGAGATTACTATTTCCTGAACAATAATACATATGACACCTCTTGGCCGGCAAATCTTTGCAAAAACATTGCAAAAGATGGCTGTAATGTGGTTGCGGGTATTCAGGGGTATGCCTTCGTCAATACGGACACTGAGGGAAGAAACGGTTTGAATCCGACAGGCTACGAGACGCAAAAGCAGGCAGAAGCCATCAATGATGCAAGACGTCTGATCAATGGTGATCCGACCTATGGCGGTGATATTTTAGGTTCAGCGGTATTCCGCACGGGCACCTGCGCACATGTCAAAATTTCCTATAATAAATCTGCGCAAACGGTGACGTTCAGCTTTGTTGCGGGCGAGACGGCGGTCAAGTCGATCCGAATTCGTCTTTATAACGGATATTATATTGATAAGTCCAGGTGTACCGTCTCCGGAACGAGCTATACCTACAACGGCGTGACCTACATAGTAGGCGGAACGGCAACAAATGATTATTACTATCAGGCAGACTTAAGTACGACGATCAGTGCTTACGGCACAAAAACTCTGACGCTTCCGGTTTGTACCAATACAGGTGAAGCGAAGGCAGTGGATTATAATTATAATCATTTTGCGGCATTTTCGATTTTTAGTTCCACAAGCAAGAGCTCTTCGACTTATTTGCCGATCTCTCAGGAATCATTTGTAAACTCTGGACATACATCCTGCACGTTTACCAAGACAACACCGCAGATTGCGACCTGCACGGCTCCGGGGTATCACCTGTATACTTGCGAAACCTGCAAATATGATTATGCTGAATATATCCCTCAGCTTTCGCACGAGTATGTTGCAACGGTTACGGCGCCAACCTGCAGCTCACAGGGCTATACTACCTATACCTGCAAAAATGGTTGCAATGACAGCTATACGCAGGACTATGTTGACGCTCTTTCCCATGATTATATTTCCACAGTGATCGAACCGACCTGCACGCATCAAGGGTATACGCTCTACACCTGTGCAAATGGGTGCGGAGACAGCTACGAAGAAGCATATGTGGATGCTCTTGGGCACAATTATGGTGAAGCCGTGGTTACAACTGTGCCGAGCTGTACACAGCAGGGAATTAGCACCTCCACTTGCAGCAATTGTAACGATACGATTGAGGAAGTGCTTCCACCCCTTGGGCACGGCGAAACGATGGAAATGATCATAAGTGCAACCTGCACAGAAAATGGTGTTAAGAATATCGTCTGCACGGTTTGTGAAGAAACGCTCGAGTCCGAGACGATCGAAGCATTTGGTCATGTGTACGAAACGACAGTGACAGCACCGAGCTGCACAGAAAATGGCGTGACTACCTACATTTGCGTTAATTGTGATGATACCTACAGCGAAGAGATCGAAGCGCTCGGTCATGAATATGAGCTCACCGAAATGGTAGAGCCTACTTGTACGACAGATGGTGCTAAGACCTTTACCTGCGCTTGCGGAGACACATACATCGAGCCGATTCCTGCAACAGGACATGGCGAATTCACTCAGAACATGGTCGATGCGAGCTGCGCAGAGGAAGGCGCGATCAACACTGTTTGCGGAATTTGCGGCGAAATCGTGAGCAGCGAAACAATCAATGCGCTTGGTCATAGCTATCAAGCTGTCGTGACAGAACCAACCTGCATCGAGGGCGGATTTACTGTCAACACTTGTAGCGTTTGCGATGATAGCTATATTTCTGATGAAATTCCTGCTCTTGGTCATGCTTATGAAAGCGCAGTGACAGAACCGACCTGCACTGAGGGTGGATTTACTGTCAACACTTGTAGCGTTTGCGATGATAGCTATATTTCTGATGAAATTCCTGCGCTTGGTCATGCTTATGAAAGTGCCGTGACAGAGCCAACCTGCATCGAGGGCGGATTTACTGTCAACACTTGTAGCGTTTGCGATGATAGCTATATTTCCGATGAAACTTCTGCACTGGGTCATAGCTATTGCTACACCGATCAGGGTGAAATGCACCTTGTAACGTGCAAAAACTGCGATTTCAACGAATTGCAGGCGCATGAAGTGGAGACGATGTATTGCATTCAGTGCAAAGCACTCTTATGCGCACATGAGAACCAAATTTCTATCGTTGATGTTGCGCCTACGTGTACGACTGGAGGTTCTGAACGTATCGTCTGCGCTGATTGCGATGAACTGTTACAGATCAATGAGCTTGCGGCAAATGGTCATAACTTGACTTATCATGAGACCACGAGACCGACCTGCACGACAGAAGGCAACCGCAATTATTGGCATTGCGAGGTTTGCAAGAGCTATTTTGCGGATGAAAGCTGTAGCTACGACCTTCCTGAAAGCTATGTGGTCAAGCCTGCCTTGGGTCATAACTATCTCTATACCGACAACGGGAATGACGGTCACACTGTCAATTGTGACAGATGCAATTACACCGAAATTGAAGCGCACAGTTTCGTGGATGATGTTTGCATTTGCAGTGCAGTTAAAGTGAAGGAGAGTGTCTTGGACAGCTCGCTGACTTTCGATATGGATATTGCGGTGGGCAGCAGCATGTCTGTCAACTACACGTTTATGGCATCTTGTGTAAGTTCCTTCACTGACTTCTACCTTGTCGTGAAGAAAGATGTCGCTGACGGCGATGCAATCACTACGACCTACGGCATCACAGAAGACCGTGAGGCTTTGAATGTTAAACTTCATCCCGTGACGGGTGAAGCGGTGATGTACCAGGTGACCTTCTCGGGGATCAACGCAAAGGAGATGGGAGATTGCTTCGATACGGTTCTTTATGCAGTGAAAGCCGATGGAACGCTCCACTACAGCAGCACCCAAAGTGCATCGATCAAGGACTATTTGATTGGCAAAATCGACAGCGATGCCTCCTCGGAGGAGCTGAAGACCATGGCGGTGGATATGCTGCATTACGGCGCAGCAGCACAGATCCGCTTGAACTATGATACACAGAACCTTGTAACAGCGGATCTGACAGCGGAGCAATTGGCTTATGCGACAACCGATGTGCCTGAAGCAACAAATTATGTAAGCTATGAGGGTGAGGGAAGCCGGTTGAGCGCAGTGATTACCGTTGGAGCGAAGGTTCAGCTCAATGTTTCCTGTATTTACACACCTACCGATGCGGCTGAGCTTAAGTGTGTGATCAAGGATGCACTCAGTGGCGATGTACTGCAAGAGCTTCCGGTGAATGTGAAGAGCAATGTGATGTGCACCGCTGCGTTTGATGATGTCGGCGCAAAGGAGATGCGCAGAGTTATCACCGCAACGATCTACGAAGGCGAAACTGCCGTTTCCCAGACGATCACATGGAGCGTTGAGAGCTATGTTGCGCAGGTTAGGGAAAAGGCGAACGCAACGGAGGCTGAATTGCAAATGGTCAATGCAATGCTTATTTATGGCGACGCAGTCGCCCGATACTTGAGTGCAACGTAAGGATGTATGGGCTGTTTCGTTATTGCGAAGCAGCCCTGTTTTTTGGATATTTATCTAAAAAATTACTTTACTTTTTTTAGAAATATGATATTATTAAACTGTATAAATATGAAAAAGGAGCGTAATTTATGAAACGGTTTCTTGCGACACTTTTGCTGCTGTGCATGCTGATGAGCTTGTTGCCCACCACATATGCGGCGCAGACATCACAGCCTTCCGAATCTGTAGCTTTAACGGAGGAAGACTATGCTGTGACAGATGCCCTTTGGGCACAAATTGATGAGCTTGAGGCTCGTTTGCGTACAAAGGACGGAGACTTGGAAGAATCGGCGATTCAGAGCATCATCGAAACGATCAAGGCTTCGGCTAACTATGTTGACGACTCCATGAAGCGTGATGAGTATGCGATTACTTGGAAGACGACCGAGGGTATCGCTTGCTACTATTCACTCAACGGTTATGATGATGACCGCGGTGAGTCGATTGGTGAGCCGATCGAGGTTCCTGAATCCGGCTATGAGTATATTTCTTATGCCAAGAAGGGTCAGCCCAACGGCAAGGATGTCTATTTGGTTGGACCTTACTATGGAATTGACTCTGATTTTACAGACCACTACAAGACGGTCGCAAAGTCTATTGCTTCGGAAACAGGTGGCAGCTATACGCTCTATTCCGGCTACAATGTAACGCTTGACAAGGTCGCAACTGCGATCTCCAATGGTGCGATTGTTCTGATTGACTCCCACGGAACCTATGACAGCAGTCAGTCCTATCTGCGCTTAAATTCCGGCACCGGAATCACGACCGAGGATTATAACGGCTCTGCATATTATAACAGCGACGGTGAATATATGGTGACCGGCAACGCCATCGTCAACCACATGACAAAGGCTGCGCCGAACAGCTTTGTTTGGTTTGGCATCTGCTCCGGTATGCGCTTTAGCACGATGCATAGACCGGTTATGAATTATGGTGTTGAAGCGACTTTTGGTTATTCCCGTACGATCTCATTCCATTTTGACCGATATTGGCTGTCTTCCTTTATCAATGCCTTAAACGCAGGTAAAACGGTTGCACAGGCAGCCGCCACTATGAAGTCTTCGGTTGGCTATTGGGACCGCTGTGACGAGAGCGCCTATAATACATATAGCGAGGCGGTCAATGCCGGTAAGGCATTTCCGATCTTTGTGTCTGCGGAGGATAGCTATCCTTCTACGCTTCAGAATTATCAGACCGTCAAATCCACGTGGAAGCTTGCTGCCTGTACGCATGGCAGTATGAGCTATACTGCTGCAAGCTCTGCAACTTGTACACAAAAAGGTGCTGTTGCACACTACACATGCGCAACCTGTAATGGGCTCTTCCTCGATGCTAACGCTACCACAACCACTACATCCGAAGATGTAGTCATTGCTGCGACCGGACATAGCTATGTTGAGGGCGTATGCACGAAGTGCTCTGCCATTGCCGGTACGACCCTGTGGCATTTCTGGAAGGGAAGTACCGAGGCGAACTATTCCTGGGTTGCTGTAGATACGAATGACAGCTCCACCTCTCCGACCATTACGACGACAGGCAGAGGTACGCTTTCCAGTGTTTCAAACGGCGAAGATCATCACTTCTATATGGAAAAAGGAACCGGCTCTATGGGACACACAGTTCAGACCGGTGACATTATTGAAGTCCGTTACAGAACGGTCAATGTACCTGCTTCCATGAAAAATGCCTCGGGCACTTTTGAGCTTTGGTACACTACGACGGACAATGACTCCACTTTCAGCTCCAGTATGGTATATACGTCAAGTGTCACCTATAAGGAGAATGAATGGCAGACCGTGACCTTTACACCGACCGCAGGCATCACACTGAAGCGTATCTTGTTTGACTTCCTGCAGGAAGATAACGGATTTGCAGGAACAGAGCTGGAGATTGACTATATGTACGCCGGTCCTCAGGCGTATGCCCCGTCTTCTCAGAAAACAGATGAGCTGTTCTTTGACTTTACCAATGATGAGGCGGCACAATTCCGTTATAGCGGCAGTATATACGGCGATCACAATTTTGACAATGGCACATGGTATGTCGGCAGTAACTTCTCCTCGCAATCGATCGACAATACCGCAAGCACATTCAGTGGTGTTTTGTCCTCGGGTGCTACCTCCTGTCATATCAGAACTGCTACAGAGGGAACAGCGAATGAAAATCCGCTTAGCTATAAGCCCGGTAGCGGTGATTATTTCCAGACTTATTTGAAAATCGAAAATGCTGAGGCAACGGCGGATCAGATCAATGTTGATTTTTACTATTTTACTACGAGTGACAATGCCTGGCATTTCTCCCGTGCAACTGCGGATAAGTCGGTCTTGGGAGATTACTTTATTGTTTCCATCCCGATGAGTGCAGTATCGACGTATCAGAATGCAGGAACGATCACATCGCTCCAGATGAATATCGGCAATATTCAAAGTGCATCCGGTAAGAATGCAAAGGTAACGATCGATTATATCTATGTGGGAACAAATACACCGAAGCCTGTTGCGCATGAGTATACCTTGGTTGTAACAGCACCCACCTGTACACAACAGGGCTATACGACCTATACCTGCAGCCTGTGCGGCTACACTTTTGCATCTGATTATACCGATGCGACCAACCATGCAAACACATCAACACAAACGACGCAGGCTACCTGCGATCAGGCAGGTGTAAAGAAAGTCGTATGTGATGATTGCGGAACGGTTCTCAGCACAGAAGAAATTCCGGCAGGCAACCATGCGCAGACTTCCACCTTGCGTGTGGAGCCGACTTGCATGAGCGATGGCGAGATCTGCGTTGTCTGCGATCTTTGCGGTGAGGTACTCAGCAAGGAAATTCTGCCTGCATCCGACCATGAGTATGAGGCGGTGGTTACTGCACCGACTTGTACGGAAAGAGGCTATACAACCTATACCTGCTTCTGCGGCGACTCTTATGTTACAGATTATGTTGCGGCGACGGGTCACAGCTACAGCGCAAAGATCACCATCGCTCCTGCTTGTGAAACCGAAGGTGAGCAGACCTTTACCTGCGCATGCGGAGCAAGCTACAAAGCAACGATTGCAGCAACGGGGCATGATTATGAATCTGTGTTGACGGAGGCTTCGTGTGAGCAGGAAGGCTACACCACCTATACCTGCAAGCTGTGCGGAAATTCTTATAAAGATCACTTTGTGAGCGCTTATGGTCATGCCTATAGCTATACGAACAATGGTGATGGTACGCATAATACCGCCTGTGCTTACAATTGCGGTTATACTTCTGTCGAGCAGTGTGCGTTCACAAACGGTATGTGCGTTTGCGGAGCTTTGGAGTCTGTTGCCTGCGAGCATATCAATGTGACGACCACGACGGTTGCTGCGACTTGTACTGCAAACGGCACAAAGACGGTTGTTTGTGACGATTGCGCCGAAACGGTCCTTTCCGAAACGATTCCGGCGCTTGGTCATAGCATCGAAGCGATTATTGCAAGAGCTGCGACCTGTACTGAAGCCGGCTGCAGGGCGCACTGGTACTGTGCAGGCTGTAATGGCCATTTTGCCGATGGTGACGGAAAGTATTTACTTCCGGAGTATTTCTTTGAGATCGAAGCCACGGGCCATGATGTGACGTATTATGAAGCGAAGCAGCCGACCTGTACCGAAAACGGCAATTATAGCTACTATGGATGCAAGAATTGCAGTGCATACTTCTTCGATGCGCTTTGCGAATACGTGGCTCCGGAAAGCTATGTGATCCTTGCTGCAACGGGACATAGCTACAGCTATTTGAATAACGGTGCGGATCATACTGTCAGCTGCGCAAACTGCTCCTACAGCGAAACAAATGTGCATAGCTATGTGGACGATACCTGCATTTGTGGTGCGATCTATGTTTATGAGCCGGTGTATAAGCTTGATTCGAATTTGAAATTTACGATGAATATTGCCGCCGGCAAAGAAATGACTGTCAGCTATAGTATCATGGGAGCAGATGTCAATTCCTATTCTGATTTCTATCTTGAGGTTACCAAGGAGGTTGCAAACGGCGATCCCATCACCACAGTTTACGGTATTACCGAAGACCGGGAACAGATGATATCGAAGCTACATCCGACAACAGGCGAGGCTCTTATGTATCAGGTTACCTATAAGGGCATCAACGCGAAGGAAATGGGCGACAACTTCTCCACCACACTCTATGCGATTGGTGAGGATGGTACGATCTATTACGGTGCGACCATTGTCGATTCCATCAAGAGCTTCTTGGTTGGCAAGATCGATGCAACGGCTTCAAGTGCCGAACTCAAGACCATGGCAGTTGACATGCTTAAATACGGTGCAGCAGCGCAGATCCGCTTGGACTACAACACCGAGAACCTTGTGACAGCAGATTTGACTGAAGCACAGCTTGCATACGGAACACAGGAAATTCCCGAGGCTGTTGACTATGCGACCTCTGTCGGCAACGGTGCTGACGTAAATACAAATATTACTGTGACATCTAAAGTGCAACTGAATCTGTCTTGTGTCTATACCAAGGCAACTGATCCGAGTGCTGTCAAATGTATTATTACGGATGAAAAGGGCAATATTCTTGCCGAGCTGGCAACAACGAATAAAGGGGGCGTTATGTTCTCGGCTGTTTATGAGGATGTTGGTGCTAAGGAAATGCGAAAGGTCATCAATGCAGTCTTCTATGAAGGAAACACCATAATTTCCAAGATTGTTTCCTGGAGTGTGGAAAGCTATGTTGCTCAGACCAGAGCGAAAACTACGGCAACTGCGGATGAGATCAACATGGTCAATGCTATGCTGACATACGGTGACGCAGTCGGCGTCTACATGGCTACAAAATAAAAACCATATAAAAAGCGCTTGAGACAGAAAACCTCAAGCGCTTTTTATATCGGTGACACATTAGGCAACCGGCGTTAGAAAAGATCAAAATCCCTTCAAATCCTGATGTATCGAACAGAACGTATCAACCACTGTGGAGGGTCATGACCATCCCCTACAGTTCAAAATTTGTAATTCACCGATAATACTGTTCCTTGATAAAATGGTTTGAAAACCATTTTATTGCAGGATGGTATCCTGCGCCGCCTATGGCGGCAGAAATAGTATTACACGGCATTTCCCGGCGGCATCGCCGCCATGCCGCTGATCAGCGGCATAAGAAAACGGTCAATCCGTTTTATTAGAAATAAGTATAAATCGGAATTTGAAATACAATATGAACAAATCAAACGGGTGAAGCCGATCGGCTTCACCCGTTTGATTGATTAGGTTGCGATATTATTTTTCAGTGTTTTGCGTGATTGTCTTATTTTGCCTCCATATAGGCTGCAACTGCATCACCGTAGGTGAGCA
>SVKY01000086.1 GCA_015068235.1 Oscillospiraceae bacterium | reverse complement strand
GTTTGAGTTATCGCAAAACGACCTGTAACAGCTTACGACCACGCGAAGCGTGCCGGGAGGGGTACGCAGGGGAGGGCGGCTGTGCGCCGAGAAATAGCTTATGAAACAGCAAGAGAAACGATAGGCGCACTCGTCAGCGCCTCCATAAGCGGCGCCTTCTTTGGGTACTTTCTTGGCAAGACAAGAAAGTACCGCCCCACGCAGTGGAGCAAACCGAAGCCTTGTACGCATTTTCGATACCCTCGCTAAGATTCTTCGGTCGCAAGCTCCCTCAGAATGACATTACAAGGAGTGCATGCACAGAGCGATAAATCGGAATTCATGCTTCAAAAACGCAAGCCCATGGATTCTAAGTACCGTCTGTATTCATCCACGGAAGCCTGTGACATATTCTTTGCCTGTTCGATGTCCTTCTTGAGCTTCTTCGGCTTGAAAAACACCGCCGTGACCCAGCGCACGACCCACATAATGGGCAGCAAAAACGGAAGATAACGCAAAAACGGATATTTTTGACACATATTTTTATATGGTAAAAAAATCTTTTTCAGCGTCCAGCGCAGTTTCGAATGTTTGCTGTCCTGCGGCGCATTGCGCAAAGCCTCCGCCTTGCGCTGTGCGTCTGCCTTGCCGTAGGCGCCGCAGCTGATGATCTCACGGGTCATCCGCTCTGCCATCTCGCTTTGCGGACCGTCGTCAAACCAAAATGCGGCTGTCTGCATCACATTGCCGTAAAATTCGTCCAGGCGCAGCTTCTTCAGCTCCTGCAAAATATACGCCTCATCCAGCTTCGGCTTCGCACGCCGGAACACCCAAAGATCCGTCAAATGCTTGATGCCGATGCCGCCGTCACGGAAATGCTTGGTATAGTGCGTGAAAAGATAAATAAACAGATCCTCATCCCGCATGGCATAGCAGCTGCGCTCCGTCGGATGGAAAAGCTGCCAGCCCTCTTTATAATAGGAATAATAATCCTTGTTATAGGACGGAACCAAACACTTATGCAGCTCCGCATGGACATGACCCTTGCGCCAGTTATACTCATGGTCGCTTTCGACCTCGAAGGTATAGCCAAGCTGCTTCATGATCGGCTCGATTTTGTGATATTGGTTCTTGCGTATCAAAATATCGATATCCGCCATGGAGCGCATGCTCTCGACGGGATAATACTGCTTGATCAAAACGCCCTTCAAGGGGGCATGGTCGATCCCTGCCTCAGAAAACGCCTCGCACAGCGCCTTCGCCTCAGCCATCTGCGTTTCGGAGATCGACAGGCTCAAAGCGCTGCTTTGCATCAGCTTGAGCTTATACGCAGCGAACTCAGGCGAATCGAAATGGCTCAAAGCCTGCAGGAGGATCGGAGCGATCTGATGCTTTTTCGCCATAGGAACGACTGCAGCCATCGAAAAGCCTTCTGGAAGGGAAGCCTTCTGCCCTGTCATTGCGCTGCGAACCAAAGCGATCAAACCAAGCTCCAGGACACTTAACATATTGGATTTATCCTCCGATCTTCTTCAATTCCTCCCGGATATACTCCAGGCTCAGCAGCTTTTCCTTGACCTGCTCGACCGTCATGAGCTCTGTGTTGAAGGAATTGAATTCACTCAAATGCTTACGGGCAATATTGCCCTCGGAAATATATTTATCATAGTTCAGATCACGCTTGTCGCAGGGCACACGATAAAAATCGCCCAAATCCTCAGCGTTGGCGCACTCCTCGTTGGTCAAAAGCGTCTCATAGCGCTTCTCACCATGGCGAATGCCGATCACCTGAATGTCCTGCTCGCTTCTGAAAAGCTCCTTGACCGCCTGTGCCAAGACAGCGATCGTGCAGGCAGGTGCCTTCTGCACCAAAATATCGCCCGAGGCGCCGTGTTCAAAGGCGAACAGCACCAGATCGACCGCCTCCTCTAAGCTCATGACAAAGCGTGTCATCTCCGGATCGGTCACGGTCAGAGGCTTGCCCTCACGGATCTGATCGATCCACAGCGGAATGACCGAGCCGCGGGAGCAAAGCACATTGCCGTAGCGTGTGCAGCAGATCTTTGTTTTCTTCGTGGTGCGGCTCTTGGCAACGACGACCTTTTCCATCATCGCCTTGCTCGTGCCCATGGCATTGACAGGGTATGCCGCCTTGTCGGTCGAAAGACAGATAACAGACTTCACACCTGCCTCAATGGCAGCCGTCAGGACATTTTCCGTGCCCATAACGTTGGTCTTAACCGCCTCCAAAGGGAAAAATTCGCAGGAAGGAACCTGCTTCAATGCCGCTGCGTGGAACACATAGTCCACCTCGTGCATTGCATTTTTCACACTGCCAAGATCACGCACATCTCCGATGAAAAACTTGACCTTATCGCTCACCTCGGGCATTCTTGCCTGAAAATCGTGGCGCATATCATCCTGCTTTTTCTCGTCACGGGAAAAAACACGGATTTCCTTGATGTCCGTATTCAAAAACTTCGTCAGCACGGCATTGCCGAAGCTGCCTGTACCGCCGGTGATCAAGAGTGTCTTGTCCTTGAACATATTCATTCTCCTTTGTCCGCTTATTCCTGCATCATCTGCTTGTAAAGCGTTATGTATTCATGCGCCATGCGCTCCTTGGCATATTTCTTCTCAGCCTGCTGCGCAATGGCAGGATCCTTGCCCTCATCCAGGCGCTTGCGCACTGCCTGCTCCAAAGCATCGATATCTCCGTATTCGACAAATGTGCAATGCTCCTGCAGGTGGATCGTCTCAGGTGCGCCTGCCTTGAAGCCGACCATCGGCGTTCCGCAGCTCAGGCTTTCCGCCATAGGCATGGAGAATGTCTCTCTCCTGCTCGCCAAAATGCACACATCCGCCATGGAATAATACTGCGCCAGCGTTTTTTGATCGGTGATTGTGCCGAGATACGTCGTATTCTCTCCCCAAACGACCTTGTCATCGCAGCAGACGGCTGCGATCAAAAATTTAACCTTTTCGTTTTTCATACGTTTTGCAAGCTCTAAAATATAGTAGCCGCCCTTGACGTGCGTCGGGTCGGAAAGAAAAGCTGCCGTTGCGAAGAAAATGATCTTCTCATCATCGGCAGCATAGCGCCTGCGAAGATGCGATGTGTCGGTCGGGTGATAAATGTCGGTATCCAAGCCGTTCAGGATCGAGCTGTGCCGAAATTGTCCCAGGATCGGAGATTGCATTGCCCGTTCCATCAGCCACGGTGAAACGGAAACAACCCTTAAATTTTTGAATCCGTCAAACGCCTTCTTCATCCGCTTCCACGAGCCGTGCGTGCGGTTAAAAAAGAGAGATTGCGTCTCCCTTCTCCAAACCGGACAATCTTTGCAGCCGTGCAGCCAACCGTCGCAATCAAAGGCATAGCCACAGTTGGCAGTGTGGAAAAATTCCGCATGCAGGGTCAAAATCGTTCGGATACCGCTTTTTTTCAGCCATGTGATCAGGCGGTAAATGTTGACGAAATTTCCGTTGATGCACTGCAAATGCACAATGTCCGGATTTTCCTTCCGAATGATAGAGATCAGCCGCCTTGTCGAAAAATGGCAGCCGCCATATGCCAAGCCCGTCAGTCGGGCGTATATCTTATTGATATGAGAATACAGCTCGGAGCAAATTTTATAAGCGCCGTCTGTTTTTTCTCCACGTCCGTAGCATACCACAGATTCAATATTATTTTTTTGCAGCTGCGTGTGCAGGTCGTATACGATCTTGCCTGTGCTGCCTTTTTGGTAGACGCAATTGATCTGTAATACCTTCATAGATGAACTCCTAAAGTGATACTGTTGCGAATAGGTCCCTTCGTCAAATTTCGATTTATCGATGAGATTATCGTTTTACATTGTAGGGGAGGGTCATGGTCTCGCTGCGGCTCGGTCAGGTCGCGGCTCTGACAGCCCACCGGGCTGTCATTCACTACCGCTCCCTCCGCTTCGCTACCCTCCCGCCCAGAAAACGGTAAAATTTCGCAGCAAGCCA
>SVKY01000041.1 GCA_015068235.1 Oscillospiraceae bacterium | reverse complement strand
AAAAAAAAGTTTTTTTTTTTTTTTTTTTTTGCACAGGGGGCATAAAAAACTGTTGAAAAGTTGGAATTTCTATGGTATCATTCAATTGTATATTTATAACTGTTGGAGGTAGTTTTATGAAATCCACAATGCTTACCAAAAGACTGGTTTCGGCGCTGCTGCTTGTATGTATGCTCCTGGGCATGATGCCTGTGAGCAACGTATCTGCAGCAGAGAGCTGGGACGTTGACGGCGACGGTACGCTATCAATTATCTGTATTGGCAACAGCTTCTCTGTCGATGCAATGCAGTATGTATACCAGATTGCAGACAATCTTGGTATTACAAAAATCTATCTTGGAAACCTCTATATCGGAGGCTGCACCCTTGCCACGCATTGGACAAATGCGAGTGGCGACCTTGCGAAATATACATATTATAAAAATACAGGCGGCTCTTGGTCCTCTACCGGCAGCTACAAGATGAGCACTGCCTTGAGCTCCAGAAGCTGGGACTATGTTTCTATGCAGCAGGCGAGCCCTAACAGTGGTCAGGAGAGCACCTATAACAGCAATTTGACCAACTTGGTATCCTATGTCAAGGGTAAGTGCCCCAATTCCAAGCTCGTTTGGCACATGACATGGGCATATCAGGGAAACTCTACCCATTCCGGCTTTGCAAATTACAACAACAATCAGACCACGATGTATAACAGTATCGTTTCAGCCACGAAGAACAAGATCGTGACCAACTCCAACTTCTCGATCGTGGTTCCGAATGGTACAGCTGTTCAGAATGCCCGTACCTCCTTAATTAGGGACAATTTGACTCGTGACGGATATCACCTGAATAAGAATGTCGGCAGATATATTGCAGGTCTGACCTTTGTCAAGGCGATCACAGGCTTGGATATTTCCGGCGTGACCTACCGAGCGCCCAATGTGCCCGATGGCTATCATGCAATCGCTATCGAATCTGCCACCAATGCAGTTGCAACACCCTATTCCGTAACCACCTCTGCCCATACGGATGTCACGACAAGCGCATATTATACCCAGAAAAGCTTGTCGCTCAAAGCGAACTCGTATTGGAACAGTGCGAACGCAACGTACTACAACAAGCAGATCACGAATGCCAGTAACTCTGCGAATTACTATTCTACCCAGCGCTTTAATGCCTACACTTTGCCTGTTGGCTCGGTCATCACGCTCTCAAGCGGTTGGAAGTACCGCCCGGATGCTTGGCTGACGAACGCAGTGCAGACGACCAGACCCGGCGTGACCGCCGCTTCGTACGCTGTCTGCTCGGATGAATGGTGGGCAAATGCTTCCGGTACGACCTATCTCTACCGTGCATTTAACATCTCTAAGTCGGACACCAGCGCACTTGCAAGCAATATTGCGTCTACAATCAACAGTGTTTTCAAGATCTATGTTCCTAAGGAATATACAACGAGCGATCTGAGTCCGGATCAGTTGTATAACGATATTACGAATTTAGCTGACCCGATTCCGAACAACTCCCGTGTTTACTGGTCCGCAGTAGGTGATATCTCCTCCATCAGTGGCAAGTACCTGATCGTTTCGGATCAGGCAACGACCGGCGGCAGCTACTATGCATGGGATCCGCTGACTCCCCGCCTTTTCGAAACATGGCAAGCAACGAAGGTTTCAGTTTCCAGCAAGAGCGGAACTCAGCGTGTTTATGGCGCAGATCCCGGCTGGGGAATCACATTTACCTATGATGCCACATTTGGCTATGCGGATGCAGGATACTCCTCAGCTCCAACCGGCAATACTTGGGCATCCTTTAAGCTCAAGATGCCGTTAAATAAGCTTGATTCTGAAAAGCTTTATCTATCGAATAACGTAAATTATTCCTCGAGCACCGGCTTCCCCACCAGCTTAGGAGGTAATGTGTGGCGTCTGCAGGATACCGCATTTTACACATCTATGACGGCAAAGACGAACTCTTCCGGCAGCACTATAACAAACGCAACGTGGGTAAAAAGATTTGCACGAGCGAATTTGATGTTTAACGTAGACAGTGACCGTTTCCACTTTATTTGGTGGCCGCAGTTCCGTGAGCAGACATCCACAGGTAAAGAGATCCTCATTGGTGATAAAACGAGAAGAACATCGGTGCGTTCTATGTTTGCTGATCCGGCGACAGAAGAACCCTATTTCTATTTGGATACTTCTACGGAAAGAGCGAACACACCCGTAAACTACACTTGCTTCTTCCTCTATAAGATTGACACCGCAAAGGGCAACCCCGAGGAGCTTTATGACAAGCTGAAGGAAGCGCAGAAGTATATCAACGTGGATTATACCTATTTCACAACGGAGTATAATGCGTTCCTCACGGCGCTCAACGAGGCATATTCCTTCTATAACAGCAAAAACGGCAATGCTTCTACGCAGGCTGAGTTTGATGCGCAGACTCAAAAGCTGCAAGACGCCATCACCAATCTGAATGCCTATAATCAGATCGAGTTTATGAGCATTCCGTATACTAAGGTGCGTTCAGTCACTGATGCTATGTGTGCCGATGGTCTTCTGGAGGGTACATATTTCATCTCTCGATACTATGGCGGCAATATGGACTATGTCCACAGCTTCATCAATCGGAATAACATTGTCGGCGGCGATTTTGGCATCGTGCGCTACAATGTCACCAGCACCGGCTCCTACGGCGTGGAAGCGGACGATCTGACTCATGCTATCACCCTGCGAGCAGTGGCGAACGAGAGCTATGCTTACACCATGCAGTTTGAAAATACAAACTTTATGAGCTATTCCGGAGCTACATTGAAGGTCGGTAACCCAACTACGTTCAATTTCTTCCCGTCTGAGAACAATTCGAGCATGGTGTCGATCTATGATGAATTCTATGACTATGTGCTCTACTGTGATGCTGCAGAGACTTACGACTGGTCTTTTGAGGATCCGGCGACCTATGAAGCTACGAACCGTGCCGCTTTCCGCCTGTACCAGTGCTCGCCAACGACCTTAGAGCTGTACCGTGCGTTGCAGTTCATCCAGCCGTACTGCGACCAGGACGAGGCGCTCAAGCGCTATCCTTCCGAGCTTTATAAGCAGTTCCTTGCTGATGCCAAGTCTGCAATGTTAGAGTTCAAGGCCTATAACACCTCCGGCTATTTCAGCAATGCGACCGCAAAGACTACCTGCGAGGATTGGGCGAAAAAGCTCCGCGCTTGGGCTGATACGCTCACGCAGGCAGACCTTACCCTCAGCTATATCGATATTCCGGTCGAGGTCTTAGACTTCAAGGCTGACGGCGTGATGTTTGAGTATGACAACAGCAATTACTACGGCTTGGTGAACTATGACGGCAGTGTCGGCTCTTTGCCTGGTTCGCTCTATTACTACAAAAACGGTGTGGTGAGCACGACCGACACCACCGGCTTGGTTTTCCGCCGAGGCACGACAGCAGAACAGCTCGTTGACGGAAAATTGGTATATAAGAAGGAAACGGTTGCCTATGTTGCAGCAAGCATGTTAGCCGATAAGGGTGTAGCAACAACTTCTATCGGTTATCTCGAGCAGAGCTGGGCAGAGTATAACTACTCATTCCGTCACAAGATGGCTTCGCTCACAGAATTAGGCACTTGGGAGCGCACGCTTGCAAAGACCTCTACAGGCGCAAATGGTGGCGATTTAGATTGGAACGAGATCACCACGGCATTTGACCTTGCTTACTATGCGTTGCTCTATCTGTGGCGAGAGGTTCCCACAACAGATGAAAACGAGCTTTACGATGGCGATCGTTATAATATGAAGGTGCCTGAGCGTGAAGTTCTACGTTTGTACAAGGAGGAGACCTCCGGTCTGTACACCTTCTACTCTGACAACAACATGGCATATAACGGCAGATATATGTACAATACCTACCCTGCGATTGCAAATCCCGATATCAGCCGATACGCCGACTTCATGCCGCTGAGCGGCCTTGGCTTTGAAGCAGGCGGCGTGGAAACCGACACGAGTGGTTATTATGCGAGCAAGGGTCATGTAGACAGCTTTGAAACCGACAACTTCCACTATGTTGTTCATGCCTATGGCAGCTTCGTGTACTACGAGGATCAGAATCTTTACTTCAATTTTGTTGGTGATGATGACGTTTATTTCTACGTCAACAACGAGATCGCAATGGACCTTGGCGGTGCACACTCCGCAGTCGGCGATACATTGTATTTGAATAATTTTACAATGCAGGACGGTTCTAAGCTCGTAGACGGCGAAATTTATACATTTGATATGTTCTACGCTGAACGCCATACGCATGCTGCGAACATGAAGTTCAACACCAATATTAAGATCGTTGACACCGATACGCTGACCACCAAGGGACAGTACGTTGAGATCAGCGGCGATGCCGATGTGGTCGATAGCAAAACCGGCATGGGCACAGAGATGATCGATAACGGTGTTGTCAAGGTTGGCGATACGGTTGCCTACAGCTTTGAGGTTGTCAACTCGCATGAGGTGGCGATCTATGATCTTATCTTTGAAGATAAGACCTTGGGCACCTATCTTTCTAAGGATATTATCGGTCTTACCAATGAGGAGATTACCTTTACCACAACCGATATCACAGATATCGAGGTCTACTACCGCACTTCCACAAAGGACGCAAACGATAATATTACCATCAACAGTGATATACCCGTTGTGAAAACTCTTGACGAGATCAAGACAATGATCAACACGGCGAATACCGCCGCCGAAGCCACACCGGGCACATCGATTCCGACGGGCAGCTATCGTGTGACCATGACGAGCGAGCAGGACTTGATGGATCTGATGGAGCTGGGCGTTCCTGCAAACTGTCAGATCATCGTCTACGGCTTCAAGCGTCTTATGGTCGAGGAGGATGCAGATACCACCATCACCAATAGCTTGACCATGAATTGCTCCTACCTGCCGTGGGGCTCGGGCGATACCGAGCTGAATGTCCGTACGCTTTCCGGTACTGCAAGCCGTATCTTGAAGGTCGCAGCACTTTCCGGCATACCGAATGCAACAAGAGCAGAAGTTGTCATCGATTACGGCAAGCCCTTGAGCATTGACGTTAACGGCACGATCAGCCAAGCATCGGGCGTTACCAATAACGGTTTTGTCGGCTTCACCGCAAGCGGCTATAACGGCGAATTCTTGAAATATGCTCCGTCTGATCTGGATAATGTATTCTCTACGGACAGCGGCACGTTCACCTACAGACTCGGCTCCGTTTACTACAGTTTGACTGACATGATCTCTCAGGTCGAGAAGGTCTATGCCGTATTCTCTCTGACAGGCTGTGAATTTGCCGATGTCACGGGCAAGGCAAGAGAATATCCCTACGTCCTTGCAGAAATTCGCATCATTCCCGCAACGACAGTGTATTATGAGACGGACTTTGATACGATTGATTTTGTGGGCGACAACAGCGCATACACGATGATCGATTTGGCTGGCAAGGAAAGTACCTACGCTATCATTGATTTTGAATCAAGTGATACGACCTCATGGACCAACGCCTCAAACATGACCGGCACAAAGTCGAACGGTGTGCTTAAAGGCACTATTTCGGGTGGCGATCCACATATTGAGATGGATGCAGCCGCAGGCAAGATAAGCTATAAGCTTTGTGCAGGCGATGTCGTCAAGATGCGTATTAAGTCCGACGCAGGTATTGGCACAGGTGCACAGGTGTTCTTCATTACAGACAAGAACACTGGCTATAATGAGACTTATAACACCGCTAATGCCAGCTATACCCCTGATGGCGATTGGATGATCGTAACAATTCCAATCAACTCTGCCGCAGTAGACGCTACGGTTACGCGTATTCGCATTGACCCAATCAGCGCTTATAAAGCCACAGGCAATTTTGAGATTGACTGGGTCTACATCGGTGGAGACAATGACTACACTGCATGGACAGGTGCTCACAATATGACTGCGGAACTGGCTGATGGTGTTCTCAAGGGCTCTGTTACAGCTGGCGATCCTTTTATCCGGATGACATGCGCAACGTGTACCTACAACCACACCATCACAAGCTCTGATGTTGTCAAGATGCGTATTAAGTCCGACGCAAGTATTGGCACCGGTGCGCAGGTTTTCTTCATGACCGATCAGAATGCAAATCCTGCCGGTAGTATTCAGGCTGATAACACTACTTATGTGCCTAACGGGGAGTGGCAGATTATCACGCTAAATATCAACTCCAGTGCGGTTGGCAGAACTGTGATGGGCATCCGAATTGATCCGACCAATACAACATCCGCTGAATCTACGACCGGCAATTTTGAGATCGACTGGGTCTACATCGGTCCGGATATTGCAGACAGCAGCTTGTTTGCATACTCGCAAGCGGGTAGCACTGTGTTTGAAACCACCACGACGGATGCCGCAAACCCGTGGAAGACGGAAGGCACGAGTGAGACAACACTGCAAACGACCACTTATGCAAAGGAAGCGGATACCTACGGCTACGATGCATCTTATACGGATGATATAATCTATTCCAATGGCAGCTCCCTGTTCGTCATCGGTGCAGGTATTCCGAAATTTAACAGTGACTATTCGGTCAATTATGGCGCTTCCGGCGCTTATACCGAGGTTTCCTTCAACTTTACGGGTACGGGCATCGATATCATCAGCCGTACCGGCATGCAACAAGGCGCACTCAGAGTGATGGTCTATGATGCACAGGGCAATAAGGAAGAAGCAATTACGGTCATGAACAAGGGCAACTTAGAGCTTTATCAGATTCCGGTTGTTTCGATCGAGGACCTTTCCTATGGTGAGCATACGGTGAAGATTTTTGTCAATGCGCCATATGAAAACACCTCGCTTCCGGCGCTCAACCGAGGCGGTGAGTTCTACCTTGATGCGGTGCGCATTTACAATCCCGTTGATACCGATGATGTTGATTCTACTTACGCTTATTCTGCTTATCAGAAGCAGGGGGAGGCAAATCCCGGATTTTCCGAGGTCAGAAACATCCTGATCGATACAGGTAGCTTCAATGCAGGCAATGCCGCAATAAACGGCGTAGTTTATTTGGATGCAACCGTAGATGAGGATGTAGAATTTGACGATGAAGATGGCAGACTGACTTTGGCGCTTGCTGAATATAAGGCGATCGGTCCGAATAACGAGGTTTACCTTGAAAAAGGGAAAGCCATTGCTTTCAAATTGATTGCAGACGTTGAGATTCCTGCAAGCGTCGATATCGGCATTAAGAGTGTAAACGGTGCTTCAGCCTCCGTGACCATGGATGCCGATGCTGCAGCTCCGTCGCTTGAAAACGGCACAGTAGCTACGATTACAAGCTGCACGAATCAGAATTATCCGCTGAGCCTTAACTTGTCCGATTGGGTTGCAGGCAACGGTGAGTATTATACTTATGTTATCATCAGCAATAGCGGCACTGACGGCATGCTTTCCATCACGGATATCAAGCACGCATACAATACTGCCGCTACAGCATTGGAAGAAGAGACCGAGACCACAGAGAGCTTCACTGTTGACCGTGTGACAAAAGCGGGCGCAGTTGCATCAAGATCTGTCCGCTATGTTGTGGATGATGAGTTGCTTGAAGTGCTCGGTGTGTGTGACCACACTTACAGCTACGTTAATAACGGCGAGAATCACACTGTCACTTGCGCAAATTGTGATTACAGCGCAACGGAAGATCACAATTATGTTGATGGTACTTGTATCTGCGGCGCAGTTGAGGTCACTGAACCGAAGTATGAGCCTGAAGAAAGTCTGAAGTTTACGATGTCGATTTCCGCAGGTGCAGAGATGACCGTTACCTATAACGTCATGGGCGCAGATGTCAACTCTTATTCTGACTTCTATCTTGAAGTCAAGAAGGATGTTGCCGGCGGTGATCCTGTTACCACAATTTACGGCATCACAGAAGACCGTGAACAGATGACAGCAAAGGTCAACCCCGCAACCGGCGAAGCGCTGATGTATCAGGTTACCTACAGCGGCATTAATGCAAAGGAAATGGGCGACAACTTCTCTACCACGCTTTATGCGGTTGGTGAAGACGGAACCATTTACTACGGCGAGACCGTCATTAGCTCCATCAAGGATTATCTGATCGGCAAGATTGATGACAGTGCTTCGATCGCAGAGCTGAAGACCATGGCGGTTGACATGCTCAAGTACGGCGCTGCTGCTCAGGTCAGACTTGGTTACAACACAGAAAATCTTGTCACCGCAGACCTGACGGAAGAACAGCTTGCCTATGCAACTGCGGAAATTCCCGAAGCAGTGAACAACGCAGCTTCCACCGGCACCGGCGTAGCCGTGAACACCAACATCACGGTTACTTCCAGAGTGCAGCTGAATCTGTCCTGTGTCTACACCACCGCAACTGATCCCGATGCCATCAAGTGCGTCATCACCGACAGCGAGGGCAAGGTTCTTGTGGAAATTGCAGCCACCAACAAGGGCAATATCATGTTCTCTGCAATTTATGAAAATATTGGCGCAAAGGAAATGCGTGACGTGATCAACGCAACGTTCTACGAAGGCGAAACCGCAATTTCTCAGACCGTTTCCTGGAGCGTTGAGAGCTATGTTGCACAGGTTCGAGCAAAGAGCAATGCAACTGAGGACGAATTGAATATGGTTAACGCCATGCTTACCTACGGCGATGCAGTAGCAGCCTATATGGAAGCAAAATAAGAACGACAACGCAAACAAATAACAAAAAATTAATCAGCCGAGGTCAAAAAATGACCTCGGCTGATTGATTTTCAATTTCCGATTGATCGAACAGAACGTATCAACCACTGTAGGGGAGGGTCATGACCCTCCCGTGTGCAGGAATCACCATAATTGTTTTTAATTATCGTGAAATATTGCGTTTTCACATTGGTTTGCTACGAAATTCTACCGTTTTCTGTGCGGGAGGGTAGCGAAGCGGAGGGAGCGGTAGTGAATGACAGCCCGGTGGGCTGTCAGAGCCGCGACCTGACCGAGCCGCAGCGAGACCATGACCCTCCCATACAGTTCAAAATTTGAAATTCAGCGATAAATCGGAATTTGATCCATACTTCTTATCATACCAGTTCTCGTTAAAAAGGTTTCATACCTTTTTATAGTGCCGAAGGCGCGTCGAGAACTGTATGACACGGCGCAGCGTGCTTTTGCACGATGCGAGTGTGTGTAGCACACGGAATTATCGATTAAACCTTTTAATCGATAATTAATATCAGATTATGGCATAAAATGTTCACTGTGTTTTTCGATTGGTGGGATATAGCTTTTTGGGAATATTGCGATACGGGATTACCGTGTGCAAGGGTAATGCCTGCGCAATATCCGTGATCTCCTGCATACAGTATTCACTGATGCGTTTACGTTCCTCAGACATTGGCTCGTCCGGATTGAAATAAATCGGTTTGCCCAAATACATTTTACGCAGCTTCGGCGCAATGTACAGTGGCACAAAAGCCAGCTTTTTCCCCGTACGTCTGTAATACAGCTTCGCTACATCAATAAAGTTCTCCTGAAAATCATATACAATATGATTATGCTTCACATCATGCTCCGGAAAAATGATCACATTTGCACCGTCATCAAGCTTATGTACCGTTTCTTTGAAGGTTGACATAATTCTCGTATCACGATAGACACCGATCGTGTGCGCATTGTTAAACAGGCATAGCGCCAACGGCACGATCAAATGCGAAAGCAGCTTATAAAATGGATGCGTCCACTTTTTCTTCTGCGACCAAAAATCACGAAACGCATACTCTGCGATCGTCTCACGGTGCATCATCTCGCTTGCACACCAAATATAATGCGCCCCGGGAAAATGCAGCTCGCCTGCAAGCGGTCCGTTCATCTGCGTATGATTTCCAACGATGATTGATGCTTCGTTGGGCAGATTTTCCGTACCAACGGTTTCAATTTTCGGGTAAAACGCATTGATCAGCCAACGCAGCACCCGATAGGTTCTTGTTGTTTTTTTCTCTTCCATATAAATTTACGTTTCTCCGTTTACCAAGCAAAGTGATTAATAGTATATCAAAAAACTCGGCTCTCGTAAAGCGAGCAAACGTAAAGTCACAAAAATTTTACATAAAGAGCACCCGACCGATTTATCGTTGAGAGTAATGATGAGGGATGAAGAAATAGCGGCACTCTCGTTTTTGTCATTTTGAGGGAGCGCAGCGACCGAAGAATCTTAGCGAAAGTATCGAAATTATAAAACTGACGTACTGCCAACAAGATTCTTCGCTGCGCTCATGCCTGCCGCAGCAGGTATACCGAATGCAACAAACGCAGCAGGCTCTTGGCATTCGGTAGAATGACATTGAGGCACACTGCCTGTTTTTCTACTCCTTCATCATTCATCCTACCCGACAAATTGGAATTTCGGCATTACGCATCTGATTTTACCGCAAGAAGTTTCGGCTGACATTATTTCCCGTAATCCGATGCACTTAACTCCAGCAATTCTTCAATCGTCGTATCCAAAAGTGACAAATATCGAGCATCGATCTGCCGGATTGTCTCCAATCTACGCTGATCTTCAGTTCTTGCCTCGCCAAAAAGCACATAATCAGCAGACAGCCCTAACAGCTTACACACCTTGATCAACATTTTTACAGAAATTCCGGTTCGCCCACGCTCCAGCTCTGCCAAATACGATACACTTACCTCCAATTGTTCTGCAAATTGCTCTCTCGTAAATCCCATATCTTCACGAGCTTTTCTGATTCTCAAATGCAATACTATCACCTCAACATGCGGTTTCCTGATATCATGTTTTGTAAATGGACCGATTCACAAAAGTGAACCGGTCCATTGTAATGAATTTATTTCTTCTTCAGAGCCTCACGAATCTTCTCGCAGATGCCTTCTGCAGTGAGATTGTAAGCCTCCAAAACCGCAGCTGCCGTACCGCTGCGACCGAACTCATCGTTGACGCCGTGGCGAACGAGCGGAGTCGGGCAGTTTTCACTCAAAAATTCCGCAACTGCGCCGCCGAGACCGCCGATGATGTTGTGCTCCTCGGTGGTGACGATGCAGCCGGTCTCCTTGGCTGCCTTGGCAATGATCTCGCCATCAAGCGGCTTGATGGTGTGCATATCGATCACACGGACGGATACGCCCTCTTCTGCCATGATCTGACGTGCCTTGAGCGCCATCTGCACCATGATGCCGGTTGCGATTACAGTGACATCCGTGCCGTCTGCAAGCAAAGCTGCCTTGTCCAGCTCGAACTTATAGCCTTCGATCTCGTCGGTGACGGTCTCAACAGCACTTCTGCCCAAGCGCAGATAGGCGGGGCCATCGTAGTTCAGCAGAGCTTCCACAGCCAGCTTCATCTCGTGACCGTCGCACGGACACAGGACCTTCATACCGGGGATCGCACGCATAAGAGCGAAATCCTCGTTGCCCTGATGGGTCGCACCGTCTTCACCGACGGACAGACCGCCGTGAGAGCCGACGACCTTCACATTCAAGCCGGGATATGCGATGGAGTTACGCACCTGCTCCCATGCTCTGCCGGAGGCAAAGATGGCGAAGGTGTTAGTAAAGGGCTTAAAGCCGCAGGCTGCCATACCGGCTGCAACACCGGTCATATTGCATTCTGCAATACCCATATCGAAGAAACGATCGGGGTACTTGGCTGCGAAGCCCTTGGTCATGGTTGCATTTGCTAAGTCGGCATCAAAAACGACCAGCTCGGGATATTTTTCCGCCAGCTCGACGAGAGCTTCGCCGTAAGCGGCACGAGTTGCAATTTTACCTGCCATATTACTTGCCCTCCAATTCTGCCAATTTTGCTTCTACTTCTGCCTTCGCCTGCTCATACTGCTCATCATTCGGAGCCTTGCCGTGCCAACCGTAGTTGTTTTCCATAAAGGAAACGCCCTTACCCTTGGTGGTCTGCAAAAGGAGCATGGTGGGCTTGCCCTTGCAAGCCTTGGCTGCCTCAAACGCATTCAAAAGTGCATCGAAATCGTGGCCGTCAACCTTGATGACGTTCCAGTTGAACGCCTCAAACTTCTTGTCAAGCGGCTCAGAGGGCATAACGTCCTTGGTTGCGCCGTCGATCTGCAAGCCGTTAACATCAACCATGACGCAGAGGTTATCCAAGCCGTACTTTGCTGCGGACATTGCAGCTTCCCAAATCTGACCTTCGGCAATTTCACCGTCACCGCAAGCTGCATAAACACGGTAATCCTTGCCTGCGGTCTTGCCCGCAAGTGCCATGCCGACAGCGACAGACAAGCCCTGACCCAAAGATCCGGTGGACATGTCAACGCCGTTGACGTGGCGCATCTCGGCATGGCCGGAATAATGTCCCTTGATGGAGCGGAAGAGCTTCAGATCTTCCTTCGGGAAGTAGCCGCGCAGAGACAAGACGGGATACAGAGCCGGCGTGCAGTGACCCTTTGAGAGAACAAAGCGATCGCGGTCGGGGTTCTTGGGGTCTGTGGGATCAATGTTCATAACGTTAAAATAAAGAGTGGTAAGCGTATCGATGATAGAGAGGCTGCCGCCGATATGACCGGAGGCTGCGGTATGCACCGCATCAAGTCCGAGCAGTCTTGCTTCATAAGCCTTGATTTCAAGCTGCTTGCCGCTGAGTTTTTCCATAAATACCTTCCTTAAATTTATTTTTTGCCGCATATACGGCGTAATGCGCATTTTAATATGCCAATTTTTCCGTCAAATAAGCCTTCAGCTCGCTGATGGGAATACGAACCTGCTCCATGGAGTCACGCTCACGAACGGTAACGGCATTGTCAGCCGGTGTATTCTCGTCGCCGACGGTCTGGAAGTCCACAGTGATGCAGAACGGCGTGCCGATCTCGTCCTCACGGCGGTAACGCTTGCCGATGGAGCCGGCATCGTCGAAGTCCACCATAAAGTCCTTCTGCAGATCACGATAGATCTCTTCTGCTGCCGGAGAGAGCTTCTTCGAAAGCGGAAGCACCGCTGCCTTGAACGGAGCCAGTGCCGGATGCAGACGCAAAACGGTACGCACATCATCCTTGCCGTTCTTATCCTGACCGACAACTTCTTCATCATAAGCATCGCAGAGGAATGCCAAGAAGCTTCTCTCAACACCCAAGGACGGCTCGATGACATAGGGGATGTAGTGCTCGTTCTTCTCCTGGTCGTAGTAGGTCAGATCCTTGCCGGAGGTGTTCTGATGCTGCGTCAGGTCGTAATCGGTACGATCCGCAACGCCCCACAGCTCGCCCCAACCGAACGGGAAGAGGAACTCGAAGTCCGTCGTTGCCTTGGAATAGAAGCAAAGCTCCTCCGGATCATGGTCACGCAGACGCAGGTTTTCTTTCTTCATGCCGAGGTTCAAAAGCCACTGCTCGCAGAAGCCGCGCCAATAGGCGAACCATTCCAAATCGGTATTCGGCTGGCAGAAGAACTCCAGCTCCATCTGCTCGAACTCACGCACACGGAAAATGAAGTTACCCGGGGTGATCTCGTTACGGAAGGACTTGCCGATCTGACCGATGCCGAAGGGCAGCTTACGGCGAGTGGTACGCTGGACGTTGGTAAAGTTGACAAAAATACCCTGTGCCGTTTCCGGACGCAGATAGACCGTGTTCTTGGCATCCTCGGTAACACCCTGGAAGGTCTTAAACATGAGGTTGAACTGACGGATATCCGTAAAATTGTGCTTACCGCAGGTGGGGCAGGGAATGTTATGCTCCTCGACAAAAGCCTTCAGCTCGTCATTGGAGAAAGCATCAATGGGCTTCGGAAGCTCCAAGTTGTTCTCTGCGCAGAAGTTTTCGATCAGCTGGTCTGCACGGAAGCGCTCCTTGCACTCACGGCAATCCATCAGCGGATCGGAGAAGCCGCCCAAGTGACCCGAAGCGACCCAAGTCTGCGGATTCATCAAGATCGCGGAATCCAAGCCGACATTATACGGATTCTCCTGCACGAACTTCTTCCACCAAGCACGCTTGATGTTGTTCTTCAGCTCCACACCCAAAGGACCATAGTCCCAAGTGTTTGCCAAGCCACCGTAAATCTCCGAGCCTGCAAAGACATAGCCACGGTTTTTACACAGGGCGACGATTTTTTCCATAGTTTTTTCGTTGTTTTTCAGCATAGCTTGCCTCCAAGTTTATCTTCTATAACAGATATATTATACCCGTTGAGCTTTCTTCTGTCAATATCAGCGAATAAAAATACTTTTCAAACGCAGAAGATTGTGATATACTTATTTTCATAACAAAACAAGTTGCGAGATTTTGTCAAATTCCGATTTATCGGTCTGTTTGAATTATAAAAAATCGATCCGTAACGGCTCTCGACCACGCGAAGCGTGCCGGGAGGGGTACGCAGGGGAGGGCAGCTGTGCGCCGAGAAGCAGCTTGCGAGACCACTGGGGGAACGATAGGCGCACTCGTCAGCGCCTCCATAAGCGGCGCTTTCTTTGGGTACTTTCTTGGCAAGACAAGAAAGTACCGCCCCACGCAGTGGAGCAAACCGAAGCCTTGTACGCATTTTCGATATCCTCGCTAAGATTCTTCGGTCGCAAGCTCCCTCAGAATGACATTACAAGGGGTGCATGCACAGAGCGATAAATCAGAAGTTATCGATCATTTTAGGCATGAATCAAAAAAGGAGGCTTCCCTATGGATATCCTATATTGGCTCGAATCGATTCGAAATCCGTTCCTGGATGCGGTCATGTCGTTCTTCACACTTTTCGGCTCGGAGCTGATGTTTATTGTCATTGCTTTGGCTGTGTTTTGGTGCGTAGACAAGAAAGAAGGCTATTACGTTCTGTTTGTCGGCTTTTTCGGCACGATACTCAACCAGTTCCTGAAGCTGCTGTTCCGCATTCCCCGTCCGTGGGTCAATACCTCGCTCAAGCCCGTAGAGGGTGCCGTTTCCGATGCAGGCGGCTACTCCTTCCCCTCGGGACATACGCAGAACGTAACGGGTACTTTGGGCAGTATCGCCCGTTGGAGCAAGGCTTGGGGCGTGCGCATTTTGATGATCGTTGTGCTGCTTCTGACCTCATTTTCCAGAATGTATTTGGGCGTGCATACCCCGTTGGATGTCGGCGTTTCACTATTGATCGGTGCTGTTTTGGTGTTCGTGTTTTATCCAATCGTCAAGAGCGCCGCCGAGGATCCCAAAAAAATGTCACTTCTTCTGACTGTCATGTCCGCTTTGTCCTTCGCCTTCGTGCTTTATGCGAATTTGACACCGTTTGAGGGTGTTGACGAGCTGAATTGGCACAATGTGCTTGAAGGACGCAAAAACAGCTACAGCCTGTTCGGCGCACTTTTGGGCTTCTGCGTCGCCTATCCCATCGAGCGCAAGAAGATCAATTTCTGCGAACGCTCCGTTTGGTGGATCCAAGCCATCAAGCTGATTGGCGGTCTTTTGGGACTTTTGGCGGTCAAAGAGGGATTGAAGCTTGTTTTCAATACCATCGGATTTACTTGGCTCGGCACAAATGCCATCCGTTATTTTGCCGTTGTGATTTTCGCTGCCCTTGTATGGCCGTTGGTATTCCCCTATCTTGAGCGCCTGCGCAAAAAGGAGTGTTCCAAATGAGTACGTGGTGGATCGCATTACTTATCGTCATCGGAATTGTCGCTGTGCTGTTTGCGTTTTCTCACATATTTTTGCGTATCGCCTGTGGCAGAAACGATCGCTTTAACAAAAATTTTGACAAAGCGATCAGCGCCTCGGTCTACGCCGATTGCAAAGATGTCATTCTAAAAGGTCGGGATTGGGTCGTATCCAAACATCCCGAGCAGGTATCTACGACCTCGTTTGACGGCTTAAAGTTGGTCGGTGAATACATCCCCTGCGAAAATGCCCGTGGCACCGTCATCATGTTCCACGGTTGGAATGCCTCGCCCATCTCCGATTTCGGCGCAGGACTTTCCTATTATCAATCCCTTGGTTTGAATCTGCTCCTTGTGCATCAAAGAGCGCAGGGCAAAAGCGAAGGAAAATACATGACCTTCGGCATTCGTGAACGTCACGATGTGCACACATGGATCCAATGGCACCGTGAAAAATTCGGAAGCACCCCCGTTTTGCTCGCAGGTTTGTCCATGGGCGCAGCGACCGTTTTGATGGCGTGCGGCAAAGAATTTGATCCCTGCGTTAAGGGCGTAATTGCAGATTGCGGCTTCACCTCGCCGTACGAGATCATCAGCAGTGTAATAGGCTCGATGCACCTGCCTACAAAGCCCATTGCAGCGCTCATCGATTTACAGGCAAGATTGTTTGCAGGCTTTCGTTTGAAAGAATATTCGACCGTGGATGCCATGAAGCAGGCAAAGCTGCCCATACTTTTGGCGCACGGTGAAGCAGACCATTTTGTTCCCTGCTATATGAGCCAGCAGGCTTACGATGCTTGCACAAGTAAGGACAAGGTCTTTTTGTCCGTTCCGAAAGCGACCCACGGCAAGAGCTTTCTTGTGCAGCCGGAGGAATATAAAGCTGCTTTGCGGGAATTTTTTAACCGCTGTCTGAAATGAGGTAATCATATGAATGTGAAAATAAAGAAATTATATCCCAATGCGAAAATGCCGTTTTACGGAACAGAATTTTCTGCAGGTGCCGATCTTTGTGCCTGCCTGGACGAGGCTGTGGTTCTGCAGCCGCAGGAAACCCGGATGATCTCCATCGGTATTGCCGCAGAACTGCCTGTAGGTTACGCAGGCTTGATCTTCGCACGCAGTTCACTTGCCTCAAAGCGTAATTTGGCACCTGCGAACAAGGTTGGCGTGGTGGACTCGGACTATCGTGGCGAATGGTTCGTTCCCATGCGCAACCACGGCAATACACCGCAGACCATCGAACCCGGTGAGCGCATTGCCCAGCTCGTCATCACGCCGTATCTGACGGCAAAATTTATTGAAAGCGAAGACCTCTCCGACACCATTCGCGGAACGGGTGGCTTCGGCTCAACGGGGGAGAAGTAATGTTTTTGCCGATCAACGCCAAGGAAATGGCACAAAGAGGCTGGCAACAGCCCGATTTTGTCTACGTCATCGGCGATGCCTATGTCGATCATCCGTCGTTCGGACCTGCTATCATCAGCCGTGTGCTGGAACATGCAGGCTATAAGGTTGCCATCTGTTCACAGCCCGATTGGAAAAATCCAAACTCCGTCAATATCTTCGGCACGCCGAAGCTGGGTTATCTGGTCTGCGGCGGCAACATGGATTCCATGGTCAACCACTATTCCGTCAGCAAGCATCGGCGCAAAACCGATGCCTACACCAACGGCGGCGTGATGGGCAAACGACCCGATTATGCAACAACCGTTTATTGCAATCTCATCCGTCAGACCCACCCCGATATCCCGATCATCATCGGCGGTATCGAGGCAAGTCTGCGCCGATTGGCACATTATGATTATTGGTCGGACAAGCTCAAGCGCTCGATCCTTTTGGATTCTCAGGCAGATATTCTGATCTATGGCATGGGCGAAAAGGCGATCGTTGAGGTCGCAGACTGCCTGCGTGACGGTTGGGAGGTGCAATATCTGCACCATATCGACGGCACAACTTACCGCACGAAAGAGCCGGACACCGATAATGCCATCATGCTTCCGTCTTTCCGGGAATTATGCAAACTAAAGTCCAAATACGCCGAGAGCTTTTATATCCAATATTGCAACACCGATCCCTTCGTTGCAAAGCGCCTGATCGAACCATACGATCGTGAATACGTGGTGCAGAATCCGCCACAAAAGCCCTTGAGCACCGAGGAAATGGATGCCGTTTATGCGCTGCCATACGAAAACACCTATCATCCATCCTATGACAAGGGCATTCCTGCTATTTCCGAGGTGCAGTTCTCGCTGGTTTCGAACCGTGGATGCTTTGGCGGCTGTGCATTTTGCGCCCTGACCTTCCACCAAGGGCGCATCGTGCAAACTCGCAGCCATGAGTCCCTTTTGCAGGAAGCAGAGAAAATGACGCATCACCCCGATTTTAAGGGCTATATCCACGATGTCGGCGGTCCGACCGCAAATTTCCGTGCACCTGCCTGCGAAAAGCAGCTGAGCAAGGGCGTGTGTCCGAATAAGCAATGCCTGTTCCCCATACCGTGTAAAAATTTGCGTGCAGATCACCAAGATTATGTAAACTTACTTCGTGCCTTGCGCTCCATCCCAAAGGTCAAGAAGGTCTTTGTGCGTAGCGGTGTACGCTTCGACTATTTGCTATGCGACAGCGACCCGACATTTTTCCGTGAGCTGGTCGAGCATCATATTTCAGGACAGCTCAAGGTCGCACCCGAGCATATTTCCGACGAAGTACTAAAATACATGGGCAAGCCCAAGCATGCGGTCTACCAAAAATTCTGCCGTAAGTACGAACGCTTGAATGAACAGCTCGGCAAAAAGCAATTCTTGGTTCCCTATTTGATGAGCAGCCACCCCGGTTCCACACTCAAAGAAGCCATCGAGCTTGCCGAATATCTGCGTGATATCGGTCATGCGCCCGAGCAGGTGCAGGATTTTTATCCCACGCCTTCAACCCTTTCGACGGTCATGTATTACACGGGCTTGGATCCTCGGACAATGAAGCCCGTTTATGTTCCAACCGATCCGCACGAGAAGGCGATGCAACGAGCGCTGATTCAATACCGCAATCCGAAGAACTATTTTTTGGTGCATGAGGCATTGACGAAAGCAGGACGGACAGATCTGATCGGCTTTGACAAGCACTGCCTGATCCGACCGAAGCAGGGCGAAAAGCAGCGTAAGGTCGAAGCTCCCAAGCCCGCCAAAAAGCCGTCAAAGCCTGCAAAAAAACAGCAGCTACAGAAACCTACAAAAAAGCCTGCACCAAAGCAGCCGACACCGCTGCAAATGGCACAGGCAGAGCGATATTTGAAAAAACGAAAGAAGAAATAATATGATCTATTTAGACAATGCCGCAACCACCAAGCCGTGCGAAGCGTGCATCAACGCAACGGCGCAGACCATGCGCGAGCAATGGGCAAATCCGAGCGCACTTTACCGCTTCGGCATTGATGCGGCAAGGCTTTTGCGCAAGTGCAGGCAGAGCGTTGCCGATGCCATGGGCGCACCGACCGATTGCATTCATTTCACCGCCTGCGGTACGGAAGCGGATAACTGGGCGATCTTTTCCACTGCCGAACGTTTCGGCAAGCGCGGAAAGCATATCATCACCACTGCCATCGAGCATAGCGCTGTCCTGAAGCCGATCAAAAAATTAGAGGAGCAGGGCTTTGAGGTGACCTATTTGCAGCCCGATCACATGGGGCGCATCAGCCTTGAGCGTCTGCAAAATGCACTGCGCAAGGATACGATTCTCGTCAGCATCATGATGGTCAACAACGAATCGGGTGCTGTGATGCCGATTGAAAAAATGGCAAAGCTTACCCATCGCATCTGCCCCAACGCCATTTTCCACACCGACGCGGTGCAGGGCTTTTTCAAGGTGCCGTTCCGAGCAAACTCCCTGGGTGCTGATCTGATTAGTGTGTCTGGGCACAAGGTCCATGCAGCCAAAGGCATTGGTGCGCTTTATATTCGTGCAGGCTTAAAACTGCCTGCCTATCTTCTCGGCGGTGGTCAAGAAAACGGCTTACGCAGCGGTACAGAAGGACTTCCGCAAATCGCAGGCTTTGCTGCAGCCTGTACCGAACAGCTCCCGAAGCGCATGGAAAATATTGCCCGTCAAAACAAGCTCAAAGCCATACTGCAAGATGGGTTGCGCAAAATTGACGGTGTAGAGCTGATCGGTGCGCAGGAGGCGCCGCATATCGTCAATTTGGCAGTGAAAGGTCTGCGCTCTCAGGGACTTTTGAATGCACTTCAGGATCGAGAGATCTGCGTTTCCGCTGGCTCCGCTTGCAGCAAGGGGCACAGAAGCCATGTTTTGACCGCCATGGGTGTTGATCCGGAGTTGATCGACGGCTCAGTTCGAGTTTCTCTTTCGAGTGAAACAACAATGCAGGAGATCGAAGCGTTCTTGCAGGCAATGCCCGAGGTCATCGCCTCCTTGCAATGATACGATTTATACTGTTACCCAATAATAATCATTAACAAGTTCCGATTTATCGGTGAGTTTCGTATTTGCGCAGGTCAAAGCCTTCTCCTTGAGGAGAAGGTGCCCCGAAGGGGCGGATGAGGTGGAAAGGTTGCGAATTTGCCGAAAACTATCTTAAAATCGCAACTTTTTTCTGCACACCTCATCAGTCAGCTGCGCTGCCAGCTTCTCATCAAGGAGAAGCCTTAGCCTGTGCGAACTGAAAGATAAATCGGAATTTGATCAATACTTCTTATACTAATTCTTAATAAAACGATTGAATCGTTTTATTGCCCGCTCTGCGAGCGGACGGCGTCGTAGACGCCAAGAATGTTGTACAATACTTTTCTTGCCGCCACAGGCGGTGCAGGATATTCATCCTGCAATATAATGATTTCTAATACTAATTCTTGATAAAAATGTTTGATAACATTTTTATAGCGCCGACGGCGCGTCAAGAATGTATGAGACGGGATTTTGCAATTTGCTGTCCTCGAAAATTGCAAAATTGCAACGCGTCAGCGTTGCTCTTTCTGATAGAAATCAAACATTTCTATCAGAAAGTAGTATAATACTAATTCTTGATAAAAATGTTTGATAACATTTTTATAGCGCCGACGGCGCGTCAAGAATGTATGAGACGGGATTTTGCAATTTTCTGTCCTCGAAAATTGCAACGCGTCAGCGTTGCTCTTTCTGATAGAAATCAAACATTTCTATCAGAAAGTAGTATAAATCATTTTATCAAGAAACAGTATTATCAGCTTATAGTATTATACCCCCTCCGTCGATCCGGAGGGGGTCTTTATTCGATTACAGATTGAGGTAACGTTCCAGCATGGCTGCCAGCTGTGCGCGGGTTGCAGGTTTGCTCGGAGCAAGCTTGCCGTCCATGCCGTTGATGATCTCGGCGCCGACTGCCCATCTGATCGCTTTTTTTGCATATCTGCTGACGGAATTTGCATCGGAGAAGTCGGAAATTTCCGTATCCTCGTATTCCTCAACATCGATATCGTTAAACTCGGCGTAGCGATACAGAATTGTAGCGATCTGCTCACGGGTGATGGCAGTATCCGGCTCGAAGGTCGTTGCGCTCATGCCGTTGACGATCTCGTTGTCCGCTGCCCAAATGATCGCATCGGTGTACCACTTATTTTTCTTAACATCCTTAAACGGATTGTCAAGATCTTCCACATCGGGCTCGCCCTCATTGCGGTAGAGGATGGTGACCAGCATCGCACGGGTGACATTGCCGTTCGGGTCGAACTTGTCGTTGCCGACACCGTTCATCAAACCGTTTTCGACAGCAAAGACCACATGGTCATAGAACCAATCACGCTTGGAAACATCGTCATAGCCTTCATATTCGATCGGCTTATTATCTTCCTCTTCGGGAGGCTCAGAGGGTTCGGTCGGTTCTTCAGAGGGCTCGGTCGGCTCATCGGAGGGGTCGGTAGGTGTTTCAACGGGGAATTCTTCGGTATTTTTGATGTAGAAATTCATCGCAAAGAGTGCTTCATTGGATTTGTTGTGGTAGCCACTCCAATAATCCTTGTCTTCGAACCACTCAAGATAAACGTTTCTGCCCACGTTCTTAATATAGGTTGCACCTTCGGTCACAGCTTCTTCCAGCGCCCAAGTATCGTAGGTTGCGCCGAAATCGGTGCTCGAGTGCTGCGTGCCCATGCCGATGGTTTGACCGTTTGCAGAGAAAGTGTAGTAACCATTTTTCTCGCCGACCGTCCAAATGATCTCAGCGGGCGGATTGCTGATCATGCCGTTTGCAGGGGAAACGTTGACACCTGCGTTGTAGTAGCTTTGATAGTAGTTAAACTTCTTTTGGGTGGAGAAAGCAATATTTTTTGCGGCGCAAACGATGATCACCTCATCGCCTGCCTGAATGCTGTTGGTCAGAATGAAGGAATTTGCAAGCAGATCACTTTCCTTGGCGGAGCAACGGGAGCAAATGCCGTCAACATAGTTATGTCCGAGCGCAGGGAGCTTCTCCTTGCCGAGCTTTTTGCCGCAAAGATCGCACAAAGTCGTCACACTGCCCTTTTCGGTGCAGGTCGGCTCAACACGCACGTCATGGGAAGAAGTGTGATCGCAGGGATCGGTCTCGATCGCCTTGCCGGAGGGTGTTTCCATGTTGGCAGGCATTTCCTGACCGAACAGCAGCCATGCAAATTCGGGATAGTCGATAAAGACGTTACGGTTGCCCTGAATGCTCTCACAGGCATCGTTACGGCTCATTTCCCAAGTGTCAACGGGGTCATTTTCGCACCACTCGAGCAAGGTTTCCAAGCTTTCGATGACCTTGTAGCCATTATTCTTGCTGTCGTTCGGACCAATTACGGGATTCGGAGTGTTTTCGAAGAGGTTCGGTTCCTCCCAACGGGTGTAGACGTAGAGGAAAATACGGGCAACGTCACCCTTGATGTTGTCATTGATCTCGACAAGACCCAATGACAGATTGTTTTCCACGTGGCGCTCGTTATACCAAAGAACGGTTTGACCGCTATAGCTCTTGGTCGAACAGTTGGGATATTTGTCCTGCACATAGCCCATGGTATAGTTGCTGCGAGTGGAGTTGACATCGTTGTTGGTCGGACGCAGGTGATGGATATCACAGCCGCCGTCGGTTTGGTGGAATGATGCACGGCTCTTGGGCCAAACGTGCTCACGGTTATAGCTGCCGCTGGTCACGTCGGAGTAGAAAAGGGTAGCTTCGTTGGTGCCGTTTTCACGGTCTGTGTCGGGCCAATAGTCCGTCAAAGCGGAGTAGGTGATCGACCTGGTCATGGTGTCTGCCATGAGATCATGCAGAGCCTTGAACATATCGCTGTTCACACTCTCCAGACAGCTTTCGTTGCCGCCTTCAAGAGACGCATAGCTTTCGTAGGTGAAGTTATTCTTGCTGTAGTATGTATTTGCCTGCGAGGAAAGGGAGGTGCACAGCTCATGGCGTGTGCCGGTGTTCTTCTGCGCAGCGAAGGTCAGGCAGGTGAGCATGCTCAGAAGCATCGCAAGGATCAGAAGAACGGACAAAATGCGATTGGTTGTCTTCATGATGTTTCTCCTTATTTGAATATTACAATCTATCATACCACAGATTTATGAAAAAAGAAAGTCATAAAGAGAAAAATACGAAAAAACGTCGAAGCGGTTAAGCTTCGACGTTTTTCGGATTTGAATTACAGGTCGAGATAACGCTCGAGCATGGCTGCGATCTGCGCACGGGTTGCAGGCTCGGTCGGAGCAATATTGCCGTCCATGCCGTTGATGATCTCGGCGCCGACTGCCCAGACGATTGCATCGACAGCGTAATCGCTGACGGTTTCTGCATCGGAGAAGTCGGAAATGTCGGTGTCCTCGTATTCCTCGACATCCTCGTCGTTGAACT
>SVKY01000040.1 GCA_015068235.1 Oscillospiraceae bacterium | reverse complement strand
ATCGACAACGGTTGTGCCATAGAAGATCGTGCCGTCTTCGCCAACTGCGTAGAGCGTTGTGGAGAAATTGTCGCCCATTTCCTTGGCGTTGATGCCCTTGTAGGTCACCTGATACATCAGCGCTTCGCCGGTTGCAGGATTGACCTTTGACGTCATCTGCTCACGATCTTCTGTGATGCCGTAGACGGTGGTAATGGGATCGCCGCCTGCAATGTCTTTCTTCACTTCAAGGTAGAAATCCTTGTAGGAGTTGACGTCTGCGCCCATGATGTTGTAGGTAACGGTCATCTCTGCACCGACGGAGATCGACATCGTGAATTTTAAGCTGTCCTTCGGCTCATACTTCGGTTCGGTGACTTCAATTGCACCGCAAACGCAAGTGCCGTCAACGTAATTGTGATCTTCACTTACGTTATAGTCGCAGCTTTCGCAAGTGACAGTGTGATTCTCGCCGTGGTCGGTATAAGCATAGCTGTGACCCGTTGCGGAAATACGAAGATAGTCCTTCGGTACAGGATATTTGCCATCAAAGTCTGCGTAGGTTTTTCCGCAAGTTTCGCAGGCGTAGTGTGCGCCGTAACCGTCCGTTGTGCATGTGGGTTCCTTTGCATCTACGACGCAGATACTATGTCCGGTTGCAACGACGATGATGTAGGCGTTCGGAATGGGGTATTTCCCTGTGGCATCGGCAAAGGCTGTACCACACAAGATGCATGCATAGTGCGAGCTATAGCCATCGGTTTCGCAGGTTGCGCCAAGGGCAGATTTGTAAAGAATCGAGTGCGCCGACTTTGCAATCACTTCGGTATAGCTTGCACCGCAGTGACAGGTAAAAGTTTTGATACCCGCTGCGCTGCAGGTCGCCTCCTGTGTCACAACACCCGTATCATAGCTGTGTCCCAAAGCCGGAATTTCCTGCTGTGTAAGCAAAATTTGGTTGCAGACGGAGCAGTGCTTTCCCTCGGTCAGACCTGTGTCCGTACATGTCGCCTCAATCGCCGCATCGATGACCACGCTATGTCCGTTGGCTTTGACCACATCATCGGTATACTGCGCAGCGCAAGCCGTACAAGTATATACCGTGTAACCGTTTTCGGTGCAGGTTGAAGCAACGGTTACTTTTTCATACTTATGTCCCGTAGCGGAAATGCTCTGCTGTGGGATCAAAACGGTATGACAAGCCGAGCAATGCTTGCCCTCGGTCCAGCCGTTTTGCGTACAGGTTGCCGCAACGGCTGCATCTGTCACTTCGGTATGACCCTTCGCTGCGATCGTTTCTGTTTTTGTACCACCGCAATCCTCACAGGTGTAGGTTTTTACGCCCGATGTGGTACAAGTGGGAGACGTTGTCACGTTTCCGCTGCCGTAGCTGTGCCCTATAGCCTGCACATAGTCAGCTACATACGAATCCGTGCAGTTTTCGCAATAATAAGTCGTATAACCCTCTTGCGTGCAGGTCGGCAGAATCACCGCCGCCGAATAATTGTGTTCTAATGCCTCGATGGTCTCGGTATAGCCATCACCGCAGCTTTGACAGGTATAGGTGTTCAAGCCCTGCTGTGTGCAGGTTGCCGCTATCGTTTCGCACAGGTAATTATGCTCTGTCTTTGCCGTAAGAGTTCCCTTTTCAACCAGCGCATCGCAAACAGAGCAGTAAACATCTCCGCTGTAGCCGTCACTTTGGCAGGTTGCAGCCACCGCATCCCGAAGCTCATGCACGTGAGCGGCGCTCTTCTCCCACCACAAAACCGGATATCCGTTGTTCTCCTCGTTGTGGTCGAAGGCATATGCGCTGCCCAAAATCGGCGCATATGATTTTAGGGTTTTAGAAGAAAGAATATTTGAATTTGTAGCACTGAGCGTATTGATTACCCTAATCAGCTTGCTCGCTCCAACACTGTAGCAGTTATCGATCGTGTTTGTTCCTGCATTTGCGCTGGCAGTACCGGCAATGCCGAATTTGTTTCCAACCGTGTAGCAATTTATCACTTGCGTACTGCCCGAATTGCTCGCAAAATAGGAAACAATACCAGACGGATAACCACCTTCGGTTTTTGCATATATTTTGCCGTGGTTGTAGCAATTTTCAATCACATTCTTACCGCTGCTGATCATACCAACCATACTTGCAACATGAGACTGTCCGTAGAGCATCGCTTTATTGTAGCAGCACGAGATCGTTGTTCCTCCGCCTGCGACAGCAGCAATTGCAGCAATTTTGGTAGTGCCGATGATCACGCCGCTTTCAATGCCGACATTTTGGATCGTAGCATTTGAGACCTTGCCAAACAGCCCTGTGTAGCCGTAATCCAAGGCTTTCGAATAAATATTGAAGATCCGATATCCACAGCCGTCGAAGTTCCCCTTGAATGTATAAGAGGTCGTTTCGTCGTAACCGCCAATGGAAAGCCAGGGTCGATCCTCAAGATCGATATCCGTTGTCAAAACGATAGATTCATCTTCGAATTTATTTCCTTTTCTGACCAAATAGGACAAAAGTCGAAGGTCATCTGCACAATTGATCTGATAAACACCGTCGATTTGTTTCAGCGTGGTGGAGCGACCGGCATTTTCCCAAGCAAGAACGGGGAAAATATTGTTCTGCGTAAAATAATCCTCCGCAAACGCATCTGACAAAACCGACGCATAATTGCGCAGATCAGCATGCGCAAGCTGCGCACAATCTGTGACGGTCAGGGAGTTTGCTGTGCCGACCAAATTGACGGTATTGACCGTGTAGCAATTTTTGATCTGCGCACCTGTCACCGAAGCATGCACCAAGCCGATGATGCCATCTGAATCTGCTCCGAGATTGAAGCAGTTTTCGATCGTGGTATTGAGTGCATCGCTGGCAAGATAGCCGGCAATACCGCCACGCGAGGCACTTGCCCGAACGGAAGCCGCATTGTAGCAATTTTCGATCGTATTTCCTTTGCCGCTGACCATGCCGACGATGCCGCCGAGCATAGAGCCTGCGCTCACGCTTGCTTTATTGTAGCAGCCGCTGATCGTGCTTGCGCCCGAGATACAGGCGGCAATAACGCCGACTTTTTTCGCGCCGAAGATCACGCCACTGTCGATGCCGACATCTTCAATGCGGGCACTCTTGATCCTTCCAAATAAGCCGACATAATAGTTTCCGCTTGTGATGCAAAGGTTACGGATCGTATGTCCATTTCCGTCAAAAGTGCCCGAAAAACATGCCAGGCTCTTGCCTTCTTCGTTGACATTGCCGCCGATGGGGATCCATTCCTCATTGCGAAGATCGATGTCTGCACACAGGCGCACCGTTTGACCCAGGAAGGTTTCTCCCTGCGTGTTGACCATGTAGGCAAGCATCCGCAATTGTTCTGCCGTATAGATCTCATAAGAGCCGTCTACGCCTGTGGTGAGCGGTTCACGATCGGCATAAAGTCCCTCTGCAAGGATCGGATAGCCACCATTTTTCGGAATTTTTGTATCATCGGCATAGGCTGCGCCCAGGGATGCCGCACTTTCCTTGAGATTTGCGGCACTCAAAGAGGCGCAATTCGTCAAGGTGCAATTGCTGCTATAGCTTAATTCCACGCCACTGAGCGCATAGCAATTTTTGACCGAAATGCCGGAAACGGCGGAATTGATCGTGCCGATGATGCCGCCGGCAGAGGAAGCCGAAACCGTGCCGGAATTATAGCAGGCGCTGATCAATACGGAGCTTGCCGCACTGGAAAAATAGCCGACGATACCGCCTGCATTATTGGTAACCTTTAGATTCGCATTGTTGTAGCAATTTGTGATTTGAATATTACTTGCAATTCCGACAAGACCGCCTGCGTGTGAGGTTGCGCTGACATAGGCGCGGTTATAGCAATTTTCGATCGTACCCGAAGCTCCACCTGTCAAGCCTGCAGCTTTGTTTTTTCCGAGAACATAGCCGCTCTTGATGCCAAGGTTGCGAACTGTTCCCTGTACTCTTCCAAAGAAGCCGACATAATAGACCTTCGAAGTAATATAAAGATTATTGACAGCATGGTTTTGACCGTCAAAGACGCCCTTAAATGCCTTTCCCGAAACATCCGTGGCATTGTTGCCGCCGATGGGAATCCACTGACGGTATTGAAGATCAACATCATTGGCAAGCTTCACGGTCTTTCCACTGAAATCATCTGCACCGCTGTTGACCGTATAAGCGAGCAATCGAAGCTGAGCCGCAGTGGTAAAATTCAAATCCTCGGGAAGCTGCGTATCGCACTGCCACACAAAAACAGGATAGCCTCCATTTTCCCATTCGCAATCGTAGATATAGCTGTTGCCAAGCGTGATGGCAGCGCTCACCATCTGTGCCCCGGTCAAGACAGAATTTCCGCTGTAGCTTTCGAGGGAAGAATTGTCCGTCACATTAGAGCTCTTAATCGCATATGTGCTGTGACAGTTGCTGACCGTGACCTTATTGACGAGTGAACTTGTCGTCTCTGTGTGATAAAATCCGATCAAGCCGCAGCTTCCTGCACTATCGGTCAGCTTGCCGACATGATAGCAATTTTTGATCGTTGCCGTGGTACTGCTTGCCATATAGCCGACGATGCCACCGCAAATGCTGGCAGAGCTTCTGATATAAGCATTATTGTAGCAATTCGTGATCTTGCTCGTGCCGCCAAGCTGACCGACAATGCCACCGTTATGACCGCCGAAGGAGATCACGTTCGCCCTGTTGTAGCAGTTTTCGACCGTAACATGATTTCCCACGCCGATCAAACCGCCGGTTTTTCCTCCGCCAAAGACAAATCCGCTGTCAATTCCCAAATTCTTGATGGTCGCAGAGGTCGCCGTGCCAAAAAGTCCTGTTCCGCTTTGACTCGGCTCAAACACAAAAAGATTCTTGATCGAATGTCCTTGACCGTCAAAGGTGCCTCTGAACGAAGTACCGCTGCCAATGGGCTGTATGGTCTTGTCGCCCAGATCGATATCATTCATCAGTTTCACTGTCACACCACTGAAGTTGTTTCCACCGTTGACCATATCGGAAAATGCAAGCAATTGCTCGGCATTGTAGATCTCATATTCCCCGTTTGTATTCGGCACAAGCTGAACCGACGGATCATACGAATTGAGCAGCGTCGAAAAGTTTGCGATCGAGGTGGTCGGAAGCGTTTTTCCCCGATCCGACGCTTCATGGATCGGCGTAAACACAACTGCGATAGATGCCGATTTAATCCCCGATAGAGAAATCACCAGCTTCTGATAAGCATCTCTGGAATTTTCACCGCTCGGTGTCGGAGAAGTTGAAAGCGCCACAGCATCCATCACGCTGAAGGTCGCAGAGGAAGGCGATGCGATCTGCGCCAAAAGAGTGTTGCCGTTGAGTGTCAACTCTGCGGTTTTCTTATCCGCTGAAAGCGAGATCTCTGCCATGGTATGGGCAAACCAATAGATCGTCGAAGAAGATGAGCACTTGATCTCATCTCTCAAAAGCACTCTGCTTCGGTTGTCAAAGAGCATAATGCCTCGATTGACCGAGGTTGCGCCGTAAGCGTCGTACGCATCGAGCATATCAACCACCGCATAACCGCCGTCATAAGCGCTTTCATACGTCTCAATTTGGCAGGCGGCATTATAAACCTGACCGCCTGTGGTGTCGGGATTGATGACGATGGTGTTTTGTCCCTCGGCACGCTTTTTGTAATAATTCCATCTGCCGCCGTTTTCTCCTCTCGTCATATAACCGGTGAGATTATAGTTGTCCGAGCCGAGATCCTCAAACCAACGCTCCCCCATCGCATCCATTACGAATGTTCCGATATCCATATCCGTATGATTGGTTTCGTTTGAGCCGGATTTTATGGCAGCATAGATCTGCCGTGCATCACCCTCGAAGCTGCGGAAGGATGCAAGGCTTTCGTATTCATCGCTGTAGAGCAAATAGTCCAATTGCCGATCCTCTGCGGAAACTCCCTCGACCAGCGCCGGATCATACCACAGCATTGAGAAGATCGCATCATAGAGGCTGTTGGTGCCTTGACGTTCACGCTGATAGAGTGAAAGCTGCGGCATATTGAATTTATTCGCAAACCAATGCAGCATCGCCGCATTCAAAAGTCCGGAGCCGCCGTCACCGAAGTTGAAGGCTTTCACGTTGCCGTTCGCGGTCAAAAGATATTCCCCGGATTGCTGCACTCCCTCCAGATCCGAAAGACCAAAGTCCGTACCCAAAACGCTTCTGAGCGTTTCAAACAGAAACACGGTAAATCCCATGCCAATGAGATAATAACCGGGTCCCTCCGGATACGAGCCTCCGGGAGCCAAAGGCGTAATGGCATACTGAATGTTGGAAACCGCATTTTTCAAAATAGTGGCACACTCGTCCGAATAATCCTCGTAAATCGCAGCTGCAGCAATTGCCAAACCACCGTTGCACCACGGATTCCAATTATGCACCACCGTCATGCACGAACGCGATGTCTGCTGCGTGGCAACGCCATGATTGTAAAGTGCCATTTTTATCGTAGAACGCTGTGCAGAGGTCATGTAGTGATAAAGCCAGTCATAGCCAATGCCAACGCCATAGCACATCTGCCCTACATCTAAGTAATGGCTCGGATTCCAATCAGAAAACGCCGATACCGCCAGCATTTCCTCCACGGCACGCTCTGCAAATCGAGTCTCACCGCTGATCTGATAGGCAAACGCCAACCAAGTGATTCGGTAACTTGCTGTTCTGCAAACGCTGAGCAGACGCTTGCCATCGGGGATTTCATATATCACCACGTCCTCATCGAGAACCTCAACGCAGTAGTCATACACTCTGGCATACCAAACCTTCATGTAATCATCGGTTTGAATGAGTTTCCTGACTCTTGCAAAATCATCGCTGTTTGCAAAAATGCGCGGATGCTGACCGTATGAACGTGCCTGAAACAGCGCATCGACCTCACTTGTGCTTGTCGATGGTGTCGATGTCGCCTCCGCCTGCACTACAGCAATTTGGGGCAGCAAAGAAATCAAACATGCCAGCACTAAAAGTATGCTTAAAATTCTGCGCAGCATTTTCCTCACCTTCTGTCAATTATTTACAATTCAATTATACACAAGGCACAGCATTACGTCAATAAAAACCGAAACGAAACCTTGCTATTTTTCGACTTTCCTCTTTCTTTTTCCGCAATAATATATTATAATATAATTGGATGAGTGTAAAATATTACTTCCGATTTGTCGAAATGATGTATGCACTACCGTCAGTGTCATTGCCACGTCGCCTGCACAGCCGTTCGCGAGGAACGAGCGTTACGGATGTGGCGTACCCCTTGTGGGTGTTCGCTCCTCTCAATGGCATATACGAACTGCCGATCACACCGATAAATCGAAATTTCGCAAACAGGAGGCATATTATGGACAATTCGCCTGAGAAGGCGCAAGCCGCTATGGAACCACACAATTCCTTGCGCAGACTTCGCAGATGGAAAGGACTTCCGCTGTTTTTATCCTTTCTTCTGCCGTTTTTGATCACAGGGATTCTTATTTCATATAAGCATTTGACAACGCCGGGCGTAAACATGCTGCTTGCCGGCGATGCGTTGTATCAATACCATCCGTTTTTGAGCAATTTCAGAGACAAGCTTTCAGAAGGCGGCTCTATGTTTTATTCATGGAACCTCGGTATGGGTGGCAGCTATCTTTCCTTGGCAGCATATTATCTGTCAAGTCCGCTGTATCTGCTCTCGCCGTTGGTGCCCGAAAGCCTTTTGCCGCATTTTTATACACTGGCGCTGATACTCAAGCTCGCCTTGGCTGGGTATTTCATGGCATGGTTCCTGCGCATCGTCTACGGCAAGAATGATCTGTCCTTGCCCCTGTTCAGCCTTTTGTACGCATTGTGCGCATGGGCTGTCGGCTATGGCAGAAACATCATGTGGACGGATGTTTTTGCGCTTCTTCCGCTTTTGATGGCAGGAACGGTTAGCCTCCTGCGTGACGGCAAATTCCGTCTTTATGTCATTTCCCTTGCCGCTTGCCTGTGGTGTAACTACTATGTTGCATTTTTCTGCTGCATTTTTGTGCTTCTGAGCTTTTCCGGTTACAACATCTGCAAATGGAACGGCGCAAAAAACTTCTTACGACGCTTTTTGCGCATCTCAATCTGCACGCTGATCGGCACAGGCATCGCATGCGTTTTGCTGATTCCGACCCTGCTTGCCATGCAGAGCACTTATTCCGCTATGGGGGAGAGCTATCATTTGCTCTCACTGAACATCATAAATGGTGCAAACGGAAATGTCAGTGAATACGGCAGCGCTTGGAAAATGCTCTTGAGAGAAACGATTCCCGGCATCGTTCGTGCTTCCCGCCTGATCCTCAACGAATTGCTCGTTGGCAAGGAGCCGACCATCTTAGAAGGTCTGCCCAATATTTTCAGCGGTCTGTCCACTTTGATTTTGGCGATTTATTACCTGTGTTGCAGCAAGATTCCCAAACGTGAACGAATCTTCAATTTTGGTCTTTTGGCATTTATTCTGCTTAGCTTTATTCTTCGCATGCTGGATTACGTGTGGCACGGTTTCCATTTTACCAACCTGCTACCATATCGATTCAGCTTTCTGTTCTCCTTTATTCTGATCGTCATGGCTTACCGTGCATATCTGCTGATCGATGAATTCAAGCTAAAATATTTCCTTGCGATCATCCCCTTTGTTCTGCTTTTGATCGGCAATGCGTATTTGCAAAATGCAGCAAACAATAATCAGCTCGTTCTTTCGCTTCTTGTGCTGATCGGCATAAGCATTTACTTCCTCTTGAACCGTAAATGCAGCAAGGCTCCGACAAACCGATTTGCAGCCTGGTTCTTTGAGCACAGAAAGCGCATTGCATCGGGCTTACTTCTGTTCATCGTTGTCTGCGAAATGTCACTCAGCTTTTACACTGCCATAAATAAGCTCGGGCTTAATTCGCAGTACAATGCCGACGGCAGCCTTGCATATCCCATCAAACAGGAGGAGATTCAGGAGCTTCAAAACTATTTGCAAGCAAAAGAGGAAGGTGTGCAGTTCTACCGCATGGAAACCACAGCACCGAAATATATCAACGATGCTGCTTTGACAGGCTACAACGGCATTTCGACCTTCCATTCCTCTGTCAATGCAAATACAAACCGTTTTTTGCGTTCCTTGGGCATTGCCACACAGCCGGAGCAGAACACGTTTTCCTATTACGAAGCCTCACCGTTCACCAATACCATGTGCGGCATCAAGTATCTCTATGACCGCAACGGAAGGCAATTGGATACGGATTACAACACCTATTTGACAAGCTCGGGTACGGTCGAGCTGTTAGAGAATCGCAGCTTTATTTCTGTTGGTTTCATGACAGGAGTAGACCTGCAAAGCTTTGTTGCAGAGGAAGAACGCATCGATATTCTTACGCAGCAATCCGAGATGTTCCGCATGGCAACCGGCATCGAAGAAGCGCTCTATACGCATTACACCGCCGATGATTTTATCACGCCCGAAGGCACAACCATCACACCGAATGCAAGTGACAGTACGCAGTACGATTACTCTGTCGGCAAAACTGAAGGTCGCCGTGAGCTTTCGGTCATGTTCGACATTGCGCAGGACGGTCTGTATGTTTTTAGCACCGAGTCTCCGTCAGACGGTTATCGCTCTGTAGAAATCTTCCGAAACGGCGAAATTTTGTGCTCAAGAGTGATCTCCGCCCGTGCGCTTTTCAGCTTGGGCAACTTGAGCGCCAATGACGAGATCGAATTCAGATACTCCGTCACTTCTGCAAAAAGCGGCTCTATCAGCTTAGATTTCGCAAAGCAAAATGACGAGATCTACGATGCAGGTCATGCACTGCTTGCAGACGAGCCGTTTGTGCTCAGCGAATGCGCCGACGGCTATCTGCTCGGAAACGTGGAAGCATTGTCCGACGGATTGTTCTACACCTCGATCCCTTACGAGCCGGGCTGGAGCGCCTATGTTGACGGCAAGGAGGTCAAGCTTGCCGAAACCTATGATGCGCAAAGCGAATCCGTCAAGCTGACCGATGCCATGATCAGCTTCCCGTTAAGCGCTGGCAGCCATGAGATTGAATTGGTCTACACCGCCCCGGGACTTTATTTGGGCTTGGCAATTTCATGTGTCAGCTTGCTCGGCTTTATTGCTCTGTGGTTCTGCCTGCGTAAAAAGCATGTTTTCTTGCCGGATCATTGATCTTCCCGCCCCAATAAATGGATTCCAAAATTCCGATTTATCGGTGAGTTTTGTTTTTCAAATTGTAGGGGCGGACGACTCTGTCCGCCCACACGAAGTGCCTGCACGGGCGCACAGAGTCGTGCGCCCCTACGGTGTCAAAACGCAGCCAACAGCTCGATAAATCGGAATTTGGCGAGGATTTCGGTTTTACCGCAACACTGTATTCCCTCTTTCTTTTTATGGAAAAATAGATTATAATATAAAAAACAACACCTTGGAGGATATCCCATGGACGAATCAAAAGATATTTTCTCCCTACCTGAGGAAAAAGCTCCGAAAAATTCCCTGCGCAAGACGAGGCACAACAAAAAGCTGCCGATGATCTTTGCATTTCTCCTTCCGTTTCTGCTTTCGACGATCGCATATTTGATCGCTCTGCTTACAACGGACGGAACCAATATGCTTCTGTCATCTGACGGTTGGCATCAGTATTACCCCTTCCTTGTAGACCTGCGTGAAAAGCTCTTAGCCGGCGGTTCCATGCAATACTCCTGGACGGTCGGCATGGGCGGAAGCTACCCCTCCCTCTACGCCTATTATTTGGCAAGTCCGCTGAACTTCTTGAGCGTTTTTGTCTCGACCGATCTGTTGCCGCACTATTTCACCGTCATGACCATTTTGAAGCTCTCCTTTGCAGGGCTTTTCATGGCGTGGTTCTTGCGCATCGCTTATCGCAGAAACGATATGTCACTGCCGTTCTTCGGCATACTCTACGCCTTCTGCGCCTGGGCAAGCGGCTATTACTGGAATCTGATGTGGCTGGATGTTTTTGCGCTCCTGCCGCTTTTGGTTGCAGGCACGGTCAGCCTCCTGCGTGACGGAAAATTCCGCCTGTATATCATCTCTTTGGCGCTGAGCCTGTGGTGCAACTATTATGTCGCATTTTTCTGCTGCATTTTCGTTTTGCTCTGCTTTATCGGCTTTTGCATCTGCAAATGGAACGGCTTCGGGAATTTTGTCCGTCGTTTCCTGCGCATCGGCATCTGTACCCTCATCGGTGCAGGCATCGCTTGCGTGCTGCTCATTCCGACGCTGCTTGCAATGCAGACGACCAATTCTGCCGTTGCCAAGGAGTTCGAGCTTTTCGCCCTGAACATCGCAGAAGATGCTTCGGGACTTTACACAACTTATGACAGCCTTTGGAGCATGCTGGCAGAAAATACCTTCCCCAAGATTTTTGCCTCCATCGGCGAGGTCCTCAGCGGCTTGATGCCTGCCACCACGCCGACCGATATGGACGGTCTGCCCAATGTCTTCTGCGGTCTTTCCTCCGTGATGCTGGCGGTTTATTACTTCTGCTGCAAGAAGATCTCCGGGCGTGAGAAGTTCTTTAACTTTTCCTTGCTGCTGTTTTTGACGCTCAGCTTTATCCTCCGCTTCCTGGACTATATCTGGCACGGCTTCCATTTCCCGAACATGCTGCCGTACCGCTTCAGCTTCCTGTTCTCCTTCGTTCTGATCGCGATGGCATACCGTGCCTATACGCTCATGGATGATTTCAAGCTCATTCATTTGACCGCAATTTTGCCGATCACAGCGCTTTTGATCTACAATGCTTTTACACAGGAGGACTTCACAACGCTCCAGTTGGTGATGTCGATCTGCGTTTTTGCCGCAACACTCGCCTTCTTCCTGCTGCATTTCTTCCTGAAGAAGATCAAGCAGCCGCAGAACTCCCGCTCCATGCGCATTTGGCAAAACAGAAAAGCCTTTGCCGCAGCCGGACTTTTTATGGTCTTCATGTGCGAGATGGTTCTCGGCTTCAGCTATGGCATCGATGCCGTCGGTTTGACCTCACAGTATGACGCTTCGGGCAACCTCAGCTATCCTCGCAAGGGCGAGAATGTGCAGGCGCTTTTGAATTATCTGGACGAGAAGGAGGATGACCCCCTCTTCTACCGCACCGAAACCACCGGCACGCAGACACTGAACGATGCCGCCTTGAATGGCTATAACGGCGTTTCTATTTTCAATTCCTCCACGAATGCCAATTTCAACCGTCTGTCTCGTTCCCTGGGCTTGGCTTCGTGGGTCGGAAGCAATCGCTTCATCTATTACGAATCCTCCCCGTTCACGAACACCATGTGCGGCATCAAGTATTTGATCGATCGCACCGATTCTCATTACAACACAGATTACAACGCTTTGCTTGCCGAATCCGGTGGCGTAAATCTGTTGGAAAACAGAGCCTTTATCTCCGTCGGCTTCATGGCGGATTCCGCCTTGCAAGAGTTTGTTGCCGAGGATGCAAAGTATAACCCGATTTGGGAGCAAGAAGAAATGTTCCGTCTTGCCACAGGCATTGAGGAAGATCTCTACACGCACTACACCGCCGAAGAATTTGACAAGCCGTTCGATGCGACAATTCGTGCAACCGGCACCAGTGGTACACAGTACAGCTACACGACCAACGATTCTGCAAGCAAGTATCAGGATATTTCCATCATCTATACCGTCAAGGAGGACGGACTTTATCTCGCCACAACACTTCGCCCGACCAAGGCTGAAAGCAAAATCGATATTTATTGCAACAATAAGAAGATGTTCACGATCGAAGCCAAGGTTCGTATGCTCTTCTCCTTGGGTAACTTCAAGGCAGGCGATAAGGTCAAGGTCGTCTATTCCGTTGCCTCGGGTCAAGATGGCAATATCTCGCTGGATTTTGCCAAGCAAAACAATGCCGTTTTCGATGCAGGCTATGAAAAGCTTGCCGATGAACCGTTCATTTTGACAGAATTTTCCGACGGCTATCTCAAAGGTACCGTGGATGCGCTCTCCGATGGGCTGTTCTACACCTCCGTTCCCTACGAGCCGGGCTGGAGGGCATATGTTGACGGCAAAGAGGTCCCCCTTGCCGAGGGCTATCATGCACAAAACAAGGCAGTCAACCTGACCGACGCGGTCGTCTGCTTCCCCTTGAGTGCAGGCGCACACGAGATCGAGCTGCTCTACTCCGCTCCTGGCGGAACGCTCGGTCTGATCATCACTGTGATATCTCTGCTCGCTTTTATCGGCTTGTGTATTCTTTTGAAGAAAGATTTCGTTTTGCTGCCCGACATGCAAACAGAGGCAAAGCCCACCGCAGCGCTGAAAAAGCTGCTCTCCTGCGCCATCGGCGTAACGATCTTCGATGTGATCTTGATCCTGGCAGCATTCCTCGGCGCAAAATTCGGCTTCCCCGTTTGGTCGAACAAGGCGGACCTGCTCTTCCTGATCCTCGCATTTGCAATCTATCTTGTAAGTGCGATCGTTCTGAAGCTTTGGTTCCAAGCCGCAAGAAGCCGCCCACAGAAAATCACGGACGAAACAACAGAATAAACAAGCTTGGGAGGTAGAAGCATGAGGATCAACGCAGTTTGTGAATACAATAACGGCGGCTATTTGATCTATGCCGCTGATCTTCCCGGCGCTTATGTGCGTGGCGAAACACAAAACCAGGCACTTGCGAAATTTGACGGCGAGGTGCGCAGCTATCTGCGTTGGTGCGGCATAAAACTGCCTGCGAATGAAGAAATCGAGGTCGGAATTACACAGCGAAAATTGTCTGAATTGCAAATTTGCGATGCGGATTCCGATGTTTTGTTCGACACAGAGCGCGCACCCCTGACACCCGAGGAATACCAAAAGCTGAAACTGTTGGCACTTCGTTCTGCCCGTGATTTTAACAAGATCTTTCAGGCAATCGAAAATCCAAGCATTTCCGACCGCCCGGAGCGTACAAGCTTTTACGGTCTTGTTCCCAGAACTCCGCTGCAAATGTACGAGCACACCAACAGGACCACCGCTTATTATGCTGCCGCATTTGGCATCGAAATGGAAAACGCTGCGGATATTTACGCAAACCGCATGCTGCTATTCTCCGAGATCGAGGTATTGGAAGATTTTCTTTCAGACCGGGGCTACACCGCCCCGGACGGAGAAGCATGGACGCTTCGCAAGCTGCTGCGCCGCTTGATCTGGCACGATCGCATCCATGCCAAAGCAATGTGGCGCACCGCCGTCTCCCTTTGGGGCAGTGCGATCCCAAATCCGTTCTATTTCCGATAAAAAGCTCGCCGAAAGGTGGTTGGATTTGTGTTTCACCCGGAAAGCCTCCTTTTGTGAAAGCTGTCCGGGCAGTCGGAATTTAACAATGATTCTATTTGATAATAAGGCACCATCTCACTGTAGCAGGAGATGGTGCCTTCGCTTGTAAATGAGGTTTCCAGAAATTGCAGCTTGATATTCGGTTACAAACCGGTTACAATCCATTCGTCTTCGCGAGACAAATATCGATAGGAGGTCAGCATGATGTTTTTCTTCCATTACAACACCAACTGCGAATCGAATTGCTGCACTGTTTTGCAAATCCTTCGTAAGCTGTGTGGCTTCGGCTGCTAATACAACCATGCGATCCCGCATTCGGCGGGATCGCATGACGTGACGACACTTGCCATACCGTAGACAAATTTTTATTTTGAGGTATAAAGTGTGCCGATTAAAAATACTGCTTATATTCCGGTTCTGCTCTCAATTCTTTTAACCACTCATTTATATTTTCAAAAACAGATTTCCCAACAATTCCGCCGAAAGGCACCCACGTCGCCGGTAGCGCATCGTTGTGAAAACAAATATATTTCCACTCATCTTCGTCGAATTGGTAAATTGCTTCAAGCTGGTAGGTGAATAATCCTTTTTCGTCCTTCAAGATTACATATCGCAACGAACAATCTTTTGAGTATATCACCTCCACCACTTCATCCGTAAATGCCTCAAGATATTTATCTCGCATCATTTCAACGATTGCTTCCCACTGGGGCATCAGTGGAATGTCTTTTTTAGAGATCCAAAAATTCATTTCGCATTCTCCTTTACGGTGTTGAGAAGGAAATATTGACAAAGCGCCCTCATTGCTTCCAAAAATCGCCTGTTGGATTTAGTGAAAAGTGAATAGGTAATGGTGAAGAAGTAAAAAGCGCCAACCTTCTTGCGAAGATCGGCGCTTTTTGGCAGGGGCACAAGGACTTGAACCCTGAGCCTACGGTTTTGGAGACCGCCGCTCTACCAATTGAGCTATACCCCTATATGAATATGAAATTGGTGGGCCTTCAGGGACTTGAACCCGGGACCGTCCGGTTATGAGCCGGATGCTCTAACCAACTGAGCTAAAGGCCCATATTGCTTCCATCCCGTCAGCGGTAATTATTATAGCACGTTAACAATGTATTGTCAAGGAAAAATTTATCTCGCAAGCAAAAAAGTCGTGATTTTTGCACCACGACTTTTTCACTTCTTCAATTAAAGCTGCCGTCATATACAGGCAGACCCGTCAAATATGCAGCCTCCACCGCCGGAACATAGTACGCACCGTAGGTCTTCATCGGTTGATCTTCCCGTTCCTCCGGAAGCTCCACATAGAATCGGTAATAGGGCATAAAGTGCGCCTCATTTCCGTTTGTTCGATAGATCAATTCGGCTTTTGCGACATATTCCATTCCCGGCATTGCATAGGGTGCGCTCGTAGCGTAGCATCCATCTGAAAGGAGCTGTCTTGCTTCCTCCAAGCCAATGATTGGATAATCGCCCACTTTTCCCTCTAAATTCGGCATACGAACCCGTATCAGCCACAGTTTTCCCTCATCATCGCCATAAAAAGTCACCGAATTAAAATTATAGTTTACGATCCGCTCCGTCAAATCACCGCTGTTATCGTAGAACGAGAGCTCATACGATCGCTCACCATAAATATTATAATCCCCTCCATGCACATTAATTTCCATACCCTCAACTAAATTCGGGTATTCCTTTTGCAAATACTGCGCCACAGCCATTTTTTCATCAAAGGTGGCATAATACGAAAAATTACAAGTCTTCGGCAATGCGACCGCAGGTTCAAAGCAAATCGTAACCGTCAGCTGAGCATCTGCTTCAAGCTCCATACCGTCTGCGTAGGCGATAACCGCCTGATCCGTTCGCTCTGTCCGCAGCAAGTCGATTCCAAGCTGATCCGCCACCGCACGCAGGGCACTCTCCTGTGCCTCCGCGTCCGTAACCAATGGCCCTGCGTTCGTAACGGGATACAGATTTCGATACACCGGAAGCGTGGATAGTTTTTGTGTGGCATTCCATGGATTGTCATTGACCAGCTCCGAAATATCATAGGCCAAGTAACCCTCAAATCCCCAACCTATTGAGTCTTCTGCCGCGATCGTTAAAATCGGAAGTGACTCTTCTTCCCTTCCTAAAAACAGAATCGATGATGTAAGCAGCAAGACAAGCACCACTGCAACTGCGCCCCATTTTCGAAAATTGAATGTTCTTTTCTCTGCATCGGTGACAAGCTCATCATTGATCTGCCCGATTGCAAGCAAGAACGCTTCGTTTTTCATAACCATATCCCCCTGTCTTCTAAATACTGCCTTAGTTTCTTACGCATGCGAAAAAGCGTCGAGGCTGCTTTGCTTTGTCGCATACCGCAACGTTTTGCCGCCTCCTGCAAGGACAAAATATGCCAATACCGCAACACGAAAAGTCTGCGCGCTTGCTGCGGCTGTTCATAAAGGAACGTTTCAATCGCCGTTATCAACAGCTTCTCCTCCACCGCTTGTTCCGTATTTGCGCTCGATGCAACGCAGTCCGCCAACTCCGAAAGGGCAAGCTCCACCTCTCCCATGCCGCGCTTTTGCGTAGTTAAGTAGTTTCTGCGATTGATCGAAAGATTCCGTGCGATTCGCCCAAGAAATGCTGACAAATGCTTTGGTTTTTTCGGCGGTATCGTGCTCCACGCCGAGAAATAGGTATCGTTCACGCACTCCTCCGCGTCTTCCCGATTTGGCAGAATTCTCATAGCAATGCTATTCAAATAATTGCCGTATTTTTTGCGTGTTTCATCGATTGCCCCTTCGGAACGTGAAAAATACAGCGCAATAATTTCTTCATCCTGCATTTCTTTCCCCCCTTCACTTATAAAGACAGCATCTTCGCAAAAATATTGCAAAAAAGCGACCACCTTTTTCGTGGTCGCTTTGATTTTTTATCCCCACATGGCGGAAAGTGCCGGAATGACCTGCTTCTTTCTCGACATAACCTTGGGCAGGAACACCACATTATGCTTCGCATCGGGTGAAAATGCCTGCTGGATCGTCTCCTCATCGCCCAAATAGATCAGCTGTGTACCTTCCAACAGAACGTCCGTCAGCATGAGCAACATGAGATCGTATTTGCGCTTTTGCATCGTCTTTTCCATCTCAGCAAGAAACTCGTCCTTGCGCTCCAAAATATGGGCGGAATTGACGCAGGTGATCTGACCGACACCGAGGGTGTTTCCTGCGATATGGAAGTCCTTAAAATCAGTAAAGAGCATCTCATGCGCTGACTTATCATCCGACCAAGAGGCTGAGAAGATCTGCTGTCCTAATTCGTCGAGCGAAACATTGGCAATTCTTGCCATACGCTCAGCCATATTGCGGTCACGCTGCGTGCAGGTTGGCGATTTGAACATGACCGTATCGGACACGATTGCCGCTGCCATAATGCCTGCCAGCTTTTCAGACGGCATCAAGCCTCTTTCCTGATACATACCTGCAATGATCGTTGTCGTGCTGCCGACAGGCTCATTGCGGAAGTAGATGGGATTTCCCGTCTGAATATCCGCCAAACGGTGATGGTCGATAATCTCCAAAATCTCTGCCTGATCCAAACCGGGAACCGATTGTGCAGCCTCGTTGTGATCAACCAAGACGACCTTCTTTCTTCTCGGTCGGATCAAATGATATCTTGAAAGCGTGCCTACCACACGTTCGTTCTCGTCCAAGATCGGATAGCAGCGATAACGGCTCTGCAACATCCCTTCACGAACATCGTCCACATAATCGTCCAAATGGAAGCACTCAATGCCCTCGGTTCTGCAAATACGGTTGACAGGGATCGACTGATAGATCATACGCACCGCTCGATAAGCATCAAAGGGCGTAGAGATAATGCAGGTATCGGTATCAACCTTTCGCAGCTCCTCGTCAAGCTCCGCTTGGCAGATGATGACGCATTTTACGCCGAGATCCAAGGCTCGACGGATCATCTCAGGCTGATGACCGCAGACAACGATGCTGTCCTTGCTTGTAAAGAGAAGATTATCGCACGACTGCGGAAGTGCAATACAGACCTCGCCCGTCACACTGTCAATCATGTTGCCTGCATCGTTCATAATTCTGCCCTCTAAGACGCTGAGCAGATTGAATACGGGGATCGATTCGATATACGGCCGTTCGATCGAGAGCATGTCGCAAGATGCAATATCTCCCGAGGAGAGCAGACCATACAGTGTTCCGTCCTCATTGGTCACGGGAATTGCCGCAATCGAACGGTCAGAGGTCAAAATCGACCATGCACGACTGACTGACACGGCGGACGAGAGGATTGGGGGTGTATCATACATCAAGTCCTTAACCTGTGTGCGAACCGTCTTGATCCACTGTGGCGGCTGAAATCCGAAACGGTCAAGCACCATCTGTGTTTCATCGCTGAGATGCCCCAAACGGCAGGCACAATAACCACGGTCTCCCAACGAATTTCTCAAAGCAGCATATGCCATCGCAGAGACGATCGAATCGGTATCGGGATTGCGGTGACCTGTTACAAAAATAGTATCCATAACTGCCTCCTTTATCATCTTTTATGATATCGTAACCATTTTTTGGTGGAAAGTCAATCATTTTTCGCAAAATTTGTATTGAAATTGGTAAAACACATTGCACAAATCCGAAACTTCTGCTATAATCGACGCAAAGTGATAAAAAATACAGATGCAAAGGATGTTATTTATGAAAAAACCTACACTCGTAGTCATGGCAGCCGGTATGGGCAGCCGTTTCGGCGGTTTGAAGCAGATGACCCCTGTCGATGCACAGGGCAACAGCATTATCCACTATTCGATCTATGACGCTTGTCAAGTCGGCTTCGGCAAGGTCGTGTTTATCATTAAGGAAGCCATTGCCGAGGATTTTAAGAAGATGATGGCAGGTGTCGAAAAGCATATCGACGTCGCCTATGTTTATCAAGAGGTCGATAAGCTACCCGAGGGCTACAGCGCACCCGAAGGCCGTCAGAAGCCGTGGGGTACGGGACATGCGGTCCTTTGCGCCAAGGACGAAATCGACGGACCATTCGCCGTGATCAATGCCGATGATTTTTACGGACGTCAAACCTATCAGGTGCTTGCAGATTTCTTGAAGGATGAGCCTGCCGAAAGCGAATTTTCCATGGTCGGTTTCCGTCTGCGCAATGCCATGACCGACAACGGTCATGTTGCAAGAGGTGTTTGCGAGGCGGAAAACGGCTATCTGACCACCGTCACAGAGCGCACACACATTGTAAAGCGTGGCAACGATGCCGCCTACACCGAAGATGGCGAGAATTTTATTCCCATTTCGGGCGACAGCGTGGTTTCGATGAATTTCTGGGGCTACAGCCCTCTCCTTTTGGATCAGTTGGAAAAGCGTTTCCCCAAGTTCTTGGACGAAAGCATCCCTGCCAATCCGCTCAAGTGTGAATTTTTCCTGCCCACCGTGACCAACGCGATGATCGCCGAGGGAATGGCAAGAGTCCGCCTGCTGCACACAGACGAAACTTGGTACGGCGTGACCTACCGTGATGATCTGGAATCTGTGCGCAATGCCATCGCCAAGATGCACGAGGACGGAATTTACCCCGAAAAGCTATTTTGACTATGAAAGGAGAACGCTGCCATGATCGCCAATTTGAATAAGCAAGCCTTCGCGCCCTTCGGCAGTATTCTCCGTGACAGCCTGCCGAACCGGGGCTTCCCAAAAGCTGACGGCTATGTGGAGACCGTTCGCTATTTTACCGCAGGTGAAACATTTTTTATGCGCAGCAACGAGGCGGTCTATCTGGACTTTGAGTACGGCATGACCGTTTTGGCAGTGCGCAATTGTGAAAAAATCTGCTGCTTCTATTTGGATAAGCCAATCTGTCTGAATCCGAATGTCGAATTTTCCATCGTGCCGTATCAGGAGGAATGCTCCGTTCGGCTTTCTCTGCCAAAGCACGCCGCTCTGACCACCTTAGAGCGTTTGGAGTCCATCGAGGAGCTGAAAATTCATGATCGTTTCCTTTTGGGCAGCATTTATACGCTGTTTTATCACGAGGAGGAAAGCGGTTTCCTTTTCAAAGGCGAAAAGCATTCCACTTATGAATTGACATACGTTGATCGAGGTCAGCTCCACTGTGTGGTGGACGGCAACGGCTATTTGCTCAAGCAAGGGCAGTTGATGATCTTTGCCCCGAATCAGTGGCATATGCAATATACGGATTTGGATGTTTCAGTGCGTTTTTTGACCGTCTCCTTTGATTTGGAGAGTTCTTCGGAGATCCGTCTGTCCGACCGTGTTTTTGAGCTGTCCTCCGCCGAGGCGGTCTTTTTGAAGCAGCTTCTGCGTGAGATCGAGGTCGATGATCTTCTCAGCAGTGATTTTATCCGCTGTTATCTCAAGATGCTGCTCCTGACCATTTTGCGGGATACTCACGGCAGAAAAAAACGCCTGAAAACACCGGTTGCGATCCGCAATGAAAATACCATCGTCAGCAGAACGCTTCAGTATATCGCTGACCATGTCTACGACAAGCTTTCTGTAGACATCGTTGCCAAGGGCACAGGTGTCAGCGCTTCGCATTTGACAGCCCTGTTCCACAGGCAGATGAATATTTCTCCCGGTGAATACATTCGACGTGTAAAATTAGAGGAGAGTAAGATGCTGATTCGTGAAGGCCGCATGAATTTTTCTCAAATTGCCGCTGCGCTGAATTATTCGACCATCCACCATTTTTCCCGACAATTTAAGGACAATTTCGGCATTTCTCCGTCCGAGTATGCCAAGTCCATTCACGCTGAATAATATCGTCAAATTCCGATTTACCGGTGAAATTATCGTTTTACATTGTAGGGGAGGGTCATGACCCTCCCGCACAGATAACGGTAGAATTTCGCAGCAAGCCAATGTGAAAACGTAATATTTCACGATAATTAAAAGCAATTATGGTGGTTCCTGCACACGGGGTGGGTCATGACCATCCCCTAAAGTGGTTGATGCGTTCTGTTCGATCAATCGGAATTTGGCATAGCTTCTATTCTGGCGATTTATAAAAAACGACCTCCGAGGGTTTCTCGGAGGTCGTGATTTTTTGCAATATTACAGCAGGGTTGCAAAGTGCTTGATGGTGCGGCACATCTGGCTGGTGTAGGAGTTCTCGTTGTCGTACCAGGAGACGACCTGAACCTGTGTGGTGCCGTTGCCCAGATCCATAACCATGGTCTGAGTTGCATCGAACAAGGAGCCAAAGCGCATGCCGATGATGTCGGAAGAAACGATGGGGTCCTCGGTGTAGCCGTAGGACTCGTTTGCAGCAGCCTTCATAGCAGCGTTGATCTGCTCGACAGTGACATTGCCCTCAACAACAGCGTTGAGCATGGTGGTAGAGCCGGTCGGGGTCGGGATACGCTGTGCAGCGCCGATGAGCTTGCCGTTGAGCTCGGGGATAACCAAGCCGATTGCCTTCGCAGCGCCGGTGGAGTTGGGAACGATGTTGATCGCACCTGCACGTGCACGGCGGAGATCGCCCTTACGGTGCGGACCGTCGAGGATCATCTGGTCGCCGGTGTAGGCGTGGATGGTGCACATGATACCGGACTTGATGGCAGCAAGGTCGTTCAGAGCCTTTGCCATGGGAGCCAGGCAGTTGGTAGTGCAGGAAGCTGCGGAGATGATGTTGTCATCCTTGGTCAGCTTCTCGTGGTTGACGTTATAAACGATGGTGGGCAGATCGTTGCCGGCGGGAGCGGAGATAACGACCTTCTTAGCGCCTGCATCGATGTGAGCCTGTGCCTTCGCCTTGCTGGTGTAGAAGCCGGTGCACTCGAGAACGACGTCAACATCCAGTTCGCCCCAGGGCAGCTCTGCTGCGTTTGCCTTTGCATAGATGGTCAGCTTCTTGCCGTCGACGACGATGTAGTCCTCGCCAGCTTCGACAGTGTGCTCACCGAAGGGAGCAGCGTAAGCGCCCTGCGTGGAGTCATACTTCAGCAGGTGAGCGAGCATGCTCGGGGAAGTCAGGTCGTTGATGGCAACGATCTCAAAGCCCTCTGCGCCGAACATCTGACGGAATGCCAAGCGGCCGATACGGCCAAAACCATTGATTGCTACTTTTACAGACATGATTTTTTCCTCCATTTTTACGTCAGCTTTCGCCAACGTTCTTTGTTTTTCAACGTCCCTATTATATACGAAAATTTCGCCTGTGGCAACTGTTATTTTTCATTAATTTATATTTTTTTATCGACTTTTTTTGAAACATCATATAATATCAAGCTTTTTCAGTTTACATAAAAACTCTTCCACGTCGGCTCTGACGGTTTTCTCGTCCGCATCGTAGTCATTCATGATGCGACAAACAATCTCATCGCTCGTTTTGGCGGTGGGGAGCATATTCCAAATATCCGCTGCCACATCGTTGAGCGTGATCATGCCGTTCAAGTCGAGCGCCGTTTTTCCCATCGGAACAAGCAAATATTCCCCTGCGATCTCACGCACCGAAAATTCACGTTTGATCTCCATAGGTTCCTCCTTTAATCCTCATAGCGTACGCAGACGATCTGAGCATGTGCGCCAAAATTCTCCGCCGCAACGCTTTGGCTCTCGCCTGCGGCAAGGGATGTCTCAACCGTGCTGCGATATGTGCTTCCAAAATATAAATCGTTTTCTAACTTTGTTTTGTAATAAATTTCGATCGGCGCATCGATCTTCCGATCCGTACGATTTGTGATCGTCAATACACCCTGTTCGCCCGAAATCTCAAAAGCTTCGGCAAAATCCGTTCTCAGCGACGCATCCGCTTCCTCAAAGCCCAAAACGATCGGGGTTTTGAATTCCATGCCGTCAACATAGCACAGTTCGGCACTTTCCACCACAAATGCGCTGCTACCGGCTGGCAGAGAAGTAACCTCAAAGAAAGCATCCAAGCCGTCACAATTAATCTTCACCTCGGCATGTTCGACCATACCGCTTCCGACATTTTCCACCACAATTGCAAGAACGCCCGTAGCCTCGTAGCGCCCCACGCAGGTCAAACTGAGGCTGTCGTTCAGCGCACCGAGAGGCGAGCCTGAAACGGTCTCATAGCCCTCGATCTCATACGGGCACGGCGGTGCCTGCTCCATATATTCCGTGGACATCACTTTGCGCTGCGGTATCGAATCGGAATCACTGCGTCCGATGATGATCACACAGGCGATCGCAGCCACAATCAGCATAAAGATTGCAAAAGCGATCCACGTCTCACGATTTTGTTTTTTGGTTTGTTTTTTTGTCTTTGCCATAATTGCGCCTCTTTTCCCCCCATAAATCAATGCCTTCAAATTCCGATTTATCGGGTAGGATGAATGAGTAAAGATGAATGATGAATGAGTAGCAAATCATTAGCAAGTGCGTTTTTATGTCATTCTACCGAAAACTCAGCTATTTTTTCATCCTTCATCATTACTCTTTACTCTCAA
>SVKY01000039.1 GCA_015068235.1 Oscillospiraceae bacterium | reverse complement strand
CTGGCTTGTTCAATTATTTCGATTTCTTTTTCGCTAAACTTATACCGTGAAGACATAGTATCACCCTGTTATATTATACCACATACACGACATATAATCAAGCATTCCTATTAGAAATTAGTATAAGCTGCTATCGGTGCTGGCGGAATACAAGGCATGGTACGATCAGTACCGCCGCGACATGGGCGATCAGTGGAAAGAAACGGATTGGCTGTTCATCGCTGAATGCGGCGCACAGATCTACCCTGGTACCGTATACACATGGGTACATAAGGTGTGTGACGCGGCTGGGCTGCCTCACAGAACGGTGCATTCGCTGCGTCATACCAACATCACCATGCAAATCGCAGCGGGCGTTCCGCTGGTCACAGTGGCCGGTAGAGCAGGCCATGCGAGAACAAGCACCACAACAGATATCTACAGCCACTTCCTAAAAAGCTCCGATAAAACGGCAGCAGAAAAGCTGGAGCAGATGTTCGAATAGCACAACACAATGGGCGATGACCATAACGGCCATCGCCCCAATGTTTTTTTACACTTTTCGTTTGATTCTGATTTTGCAGTTTTTAAGTAGTTGCTTATACGCAACTTCGTTGCTTTTATAAAAACGTTTTTGAGCTTGTTCAGATTCGCCAACTCTGGAAGCCGTTTCGTACCGGCTAACGCAATTGGAGTCAACTTCGTGGCATGTTAGGTCGATTATTTCACCGGAAATTTTGTTGAAATAATGATTCCAATTTGATGTTCTGAAATAATAAATTTCTCCACCGAAACAGTTTTGGATCAATAAAGCAGTAATTCCGCTTTGTCCTATACACGGATTCCTTTCAGACCACCTTGATTGTAGTGAGTTGATGCATGTTTCTTTACTCCAACCGAAATGCAGCAGCTCGCGATACAAATCGAGAATGTTCGTAATTGCCTCTTTACCTTTGCAAATGTCTCTAATAGGGGTAATTACAGCAACTGCATCAGGATTAGCAGGTATGACTCCTTTGTAACGGTGGTAATTGGCTACAGTACCAGAAGGAAGAATCTGCTCCTTCTTGTTTTTACATAGAACACCAGAACGTTTCTGACGTTGTAACAGAACACGATATCCTTGATCAATATCATAGTTCGGGAAAAAGTTGTCTTGAGATAGGAGCTCGCCCTCACCAAGCCACTTAGCTGCATCGGATACCTGGATTTTTGCAACGCAAACCACATTGTCGTCATATGTGCAGGTGGTTCGTTCCTTTTTGCGAACTATCCAACCATGTTGTGCAGCAGGCCTCAGAAAACACGATGGTAAGGCTTTTCGTAAATCAACGGTGTATGTGTCCTCTCCAATATACATACCTCTAATACACGAACCGTTCGTATCAGCAAGATACATGTATAAGTATAAAAAACCGTCATTATCAGTTCTTTTGTCATAGGTTCCGTTTTCGAATTTATAGAGACCAAACCACAATGCACACCAGTGGTTGTCAACAAAATCCATGCAATAAGTACTAGCACCATAATGTTGCAGCGCAGATTTTATGATGACACTCTTATACTTTTCCCATCCGGAAATCTCTGGGTCAGATAGCTGGAAAAAATTCACCATGGAATCGTCAGAGGATGCGGCAGAAATAATCGCATCAGAAACAGCAATTGACGATTCTCTGCAGCCGCTAGGGGACAGCGTATTGTAATCTTTTCCCTGCCCGCGATATAAAACCGTACCGTTTGAACCGTTTTTGAATTTGACATACCCAACCAATTGATTCAAAGCAGTTGCTGATTGCAGATGATAAATAGGAACATTGTTTTTACCCCACTGACCACATGGAATAGCATTGTCAATAGAAGTGGCTTTTGGATAGTCAAGTTTCATCATATCACCTCAACATTCAGTAAGTAGTTTATATAGAAAAATCAACTGCTGATCACGCATCAAAGGTTCAGCAGCTGATTTTTGGCACGCCCGGCGCGATTCGAACGCGCGGCCTTTCGCTTAGGAGGCGAACGCTCTATCCTGCTGAGCTACGGGCGCATATTATGAAATTTAGGTAAATTAGGCTTTGAAGGCATATCCCTTACATTTTCCCGAAAAGGCGCCAAAGGGTACCAAACAGGGTGCCAAATTGCCGGAGGTCTTGATACAAGGTCGCGAAATCGGAGTTTTTCTCGCGTTTTCTCGCTTTCCTACGAGTATCACACGGATAGAGCAAGACCTTAGGAGGCGAATGCTCTATCCCCTGAGCTACCGGGGCGTATATTGGCTGCCGCCGAGACGGCAGCCATTATTTTTTAAGAATGATCAGTATTTTCCTCTGTTCGAGGAGATTCCATCGGGTTTTGCGCTTGCGGAGCCTGCTCATTTTTGTGCGCCATGGATTCGAAAATGCCTGCGCCGTGTTCGGGAATCGGACGATTCTCCATGCAGGCGAGGAATTGATCGGCGGTCATGGTCTCGTGCTTGAGCAAGAACTCAGCGATCTCACGGAGCTTGTCATAATTGTCCTTCAAGATCTGCTCACAGTGAGCATAGGCTTCATCAATGACCTTCTTCATCTCGTCATCGATCTCGCCTGCGATGCGCTCGGAGTAGCTTCTTGTGCGCTCGTAGTCACGGCCAACAAAAATTTCGCCGTCATCGTCATAAGCAACCGAACCGATGCGCTCGCTCATGCCGTATTTTGCGATCATGTCACGGGCAATGGAGCTTGCACGCTTGAGGTCGTTGGAAGCGCCGGTGGAAATATCGCCAAACTCCAAATGCTCTGCCACACGACCACCTAAGAGGGAGACGATCTGCTCACGCATCTGATTGCGTGTCCAGTGGGAGGAATCGTGCTCGGGGACGCTGATGGTCATTCCCAAAGCTCTGCCACGGGGAACGATGGTAATGCGCTGCACAGGATCATGCGTGGGCAGGAAGTGCATGGCGATGGCATGACCTGCCTCGTGGTAAGCGGTGATGCGCAAGTCACGCTCACGCTGCACACGACTACGCTTTTCAGGACCTGCGATGACCTTGATCACCGCCTCCTCCAACGCCTGCATGGTGATGACAGGACAGTTGTTGCGGGCGGAAAGCAACGCAGCCTCGTTCAAAAGATTCTCCAAATCAGCGCCGGTAAAGCCGCTGGTAGAATTTGCGATCAGCTTGAGATCGACATTGTCCGCAAGCATCTTATTTCTGGCATGGACATGCAGGATCTCCTCGCGCCCCTTGGCATCGGGGGCATTGACAAAAATCTGACGATCGAAGCGACCCGGGCGCAGCAGCGCAGGATCAAGGATATCATGTCGGTTGGTCGCAGCCATGACGATCACGCCCTCGTTGCTGCCGAAGCCGTCCATCTCAACGAGAAGCTGGTTGAGCGTTTGCTCACGTTCATCGTGACCGCCACCCAAGCCGGCACCTCTGCGGCGACCGACAGCATCGATCTCGTCGATGAAGATGATGGCAGGCGCAGCCTTCTTTGCCTGCTCGAACAGGTCACGCACACGGCTTGCGCCGATGCCGACATACAATTCAACAAAGTCGGAACCGGAAATGGACAAAAACTGCACATCCGCTTCGCCGGCAACGGCTTTTGCGATCAGAGTTTTACCCGTGCCCGGAGGACCGACAAGCAAAACGCCCTTGGGGATCTTGGCGCCGATGCGGCGGTATTTTTCCGGATTACGTAGGAAATCGACGATCTCCTGAAGCTCTGCCTTTTCCTCCTCAGCGCCGGCAACATCGTTGAATGTGACACGCTTGTTTCCGGGTCCGAGCTTAACGTTGGCTTTGCTGAATTTTACGGCACTGCCACCGCCGCTTGCTCTGCCCATGAGCATATACATGATGAAAATGACAACGATCATTACGAGCATGTACGGCAGAATTTCCAAATACCACGGGGTCGGCTGGATGGGAACGAAATTATAGCTCTTGAGAGTACCATCATACTTCTGCTGACGGTACAGCGAGCCGAAATCACGCTCAAACATCTCCAAATTCGCCAGCTCATGCTGAACGACGGAGTATTCCTCATCAAGCGGTCGGTTGAGCTCGATGGTCAAAACGCCATCTTCCCAAACAAAGGACTTGACATTATTCTGCATGAACAGCTCCTGCACGTCGCCGTAGGAGACAAGCGGATACTCCTCCTCGCCGAAGAAGCTGAGCATCAGCAGAAGCGCTGCCAAAAAGATCAGTGCATAGATCAAAAAGCTATGGCGATTGGTTTGATTTTTCAAGGGATTGCTCCTTTATATTTATTATGCGAATTAACAAAGCATTATCGCCCTCTTTGGGGCAAAACGCACGGTCAACACCCAAGGCGGCAACCGCAACGACCTGACCGTTTGAAACGAACACAGGGATGCGGTCACGGTCAAAGGCGGGGATTTTTCGTTCGATGAACCAATTTTTGAGGCTCTTGCGGCACGAGAGGGTGAGCATGTCACCGATCTGCCGCGGACGTACGGAAATCCCATGCTCGGCTATCATATCATACTTTAGTGCAAAATGGAAAGGGGAATTTGCAAAATTTTGTAAATTTTTTGTGATCTTACAGGTGATTTTCCACCCGATAGACGGCAAAACGGTTTCGCCATCGAAAACCAGCGGTGTTTCAGAGAACGAAACATCATTTTTGCAAATACGCAAATTGCCGTAAAACATCTGTGCATCGATCCCGTGTGGCAGAGAAACACTGGCAGAGGCAGACGGGTGCTGCAACAGTGCCTGCATCGACAAAATATGACACAGCGACACATCCTGCGGCAAAAATTCACGCACCATCAAGCGCAGCGCACGTTTTTGCAGCGCATCGGGCGCAGAAGATAGCACTTGGCAGGAATAGCCCTCGTCATTTTTTGCATCACACAAAAGCTCTTGTGCAAGAGAATCCAAAAGCTCGTTTTCGTTGCGCAAAATTTCGCTCTGTGCCGAGATCGAGCGTAAAATTTTCGGATTCTCACGCAATAGTAGCGGCAAAATTTCATGCCGCACACGGTTTCTTGTAAAAGCGGTGTCGCAATTGGTCGAATCATCGACCCATTCGATGCACTCGGCACGCAAAAAAGCCTCGATCTCCTGCCTCGTAACATGCAGCATCGGACGCACGAGCCTGCCCCGGGTGGGTGCGATGCCGCAAAGCCCGGTTAATCCGCTGCCTCGCAGCAGGTGCATGAGGACAGTTTCGGCATTGTCATCGGCGTTGTGTGCGGTTGCAAGCTTGTCGCAATCGAGAGCTTGCAAAAATTCATAGCGCAGGATGCGAGCTGCTTCTTCGAGGCTTTTACCGTGCTCTTGGGCATATGTGCGCACATCGCCACTGCCAACATGCACAGTGATGCCATGCTTTTGGCAAAATGCACGTACAAACGTTTCATCGCGTTCTGATTCCTTCCCACGCAGGCGGTGGTTAAAATGTGCCGCTGAGATGTTCAGATCCTTGCGCTGTGTAAAAAGCGCCCACAAAAGCGCCATGGAATCTGCGCCGCCCGAAACGGCGCAAATCACGCTCTCACCGCTGCAAAACGCCTCATTCAGAAGCTCAAGGCTCATCGTGTCTCCACTCCCTGTCAGCAAATGAGGTGAACTGCGGCAGCCATTGCAGCTCGACAGTACCAGTCTCGCCGTGACGGTTTTTGGCGATGATGCACTCAGCAACATTCTGCTTCTCCGTGTCCTTATTATAATAGTCGTCACGGTAGATAAACATGACTTCGTCGGCATCCTGCTCGATGGCACCGGATTCACGCAGATCGGAGATCATCGGGCGTTTGTCCTGGCGGCTCTCGTTGGAACGTGAGAGCTGAGACAGGCACAAAACAGGCACGTCCAGCTCCTTTGCCATAATTTTAAGCGAACGGGAGATGTCAGAGACAACCTGCTGACGGTTTTCGCCGCCGTAATTGGCTTTGTTACCCGTGCCGGTCATCAATTGCAGATAGTCAATGACAACCAAGGAAAGATCATCAATTCTGCGCAATTTGGCATTCATCTCTGCGACCGTGATGGAAGGATTGTCGTCCACTCGCAGGTCGGTTTTGGAAAGTGCCGAGGAGGCAAGCGTGACCTTGATCCATTCATCATCGGAGATTTTGCCGGTGGTGAGCTTTTTGTTATCAACAAAGCTTTCTGTCGACAAAAGTCGAGTGACAAGCTGTTGTTTCGACATTTCCAACGAGAAAAAAGCAACCGTGCGCTTGGGATATTTTTTGGCAACATTGAGCGCAATATTCAGTGCAAGCGAAGTTTTACCCATACCGGGGCGTGCAGCCAGGATCATCAGGTCGGACTTGTTCAAGCCGGAAATAAATTTATCCAGATCCTTCAAGCCTGTAGAAATGCCCGAAATATCATCGCCCTTGTCGATCAGCTCGAGCAAGCGGTCATAGACCGATATCATGATCGTGCGCACCGGCTCAAGCGAGTCATTGGTCGTGCCTCTGCGTATGGAGAAAATTTTCTTTTCTGCAGCCTCCAAAATATCCTGCGTGGTGCCGACGCCCTCATAGATGCTCTCGGAAATATCCGATGCCGCTGTCAAAAGCGTGCGCAGAAGTGCCTTGTCACGCACGATCTTGGCGTACTGCTTTGCATTTGCGGCAGTGGGAGTGATCTCCATGAGCTGCATGATGTATTTGGTCGAATTTTGTTCGTCAAGAACGCCACGCTCACGCATTTTTTCCAACACCGTGACCGGATCGATGGTCTGCGAAAAGCTGAACATCTCAAAAATGGTCTCATAAATGTCACGGTTGGCTTGCAAATAAAAATCATCGGGGCGTACCAGACCGATAATATCGTTAACGCAGCGGCTATCAATCAGCATCGAGCCTAAAACCGACTGCTCCGCCTCCAACGAGTGCGGCGCCTGCCGGGCAAGAATATCATCCATCTAAAGTACCTCCTTTGCGGCAAGTGAATTTGTGATTTGTTTTGCGTAAAAGCTTTGCACTGCCAAATTCCGATTGATCGAACAGAACGTATCAATCACTGTAGGGGAGGGTCATGACCCTCCCGTGTGCAGAAACCACCATAATTGTTTTAATTATCGTGAAATATTACGTTTTCACATTGGCTTGCTGCGAAATTCTACCGTTTTCTGTGCGGGAGGGTAGCGAAGCGGAGGGAGCGGTAGTGAATGACAGCCCGGTGGGCTGTCAGAGCCGCGACCTGACCGAGCCGTAGCGAGACCATGACCCTCCCCTACGATGTAAAACGATAATCTCAGCGATAAATCGGAATTTTAGGGGAAATATCAAAGCTCCTCGATTTTGAGCTTCATCTCGGCGGTAATTTCATAGCCGAGTTTGCATTTTACGGTATAAAGTCCGACTGTTTTGATCTGCTCGTCTAAAACGATCTTACGCTTATCGATCGCAATATTCTCCTGCTTCTTGAGCGCATCTGCGATCTCCTGCGTGGTGACGGAGCCGAACAGTCTGCCTGCACCGCCACCCTTTGCCTTGACAATGACGGTGACTTCCTTCAAACGCTGAGAAATGGCGAATGCCTCTTCACGCTCCTTTTGGCGCTTTTCAGCGTTGGCTTTATCGGTCATGCGCATGGTATTGATGTTGTCGGCGGTTGCCTCGACCGCCATCTTACGGGGCAGCATATAATTGCGTGCGTAGCCGTCAGACACTTCTACCATCTGGCCCTTCTTTCCTTTGCCCTTGACATCCTGCAATAAAATAACCTTCATAACTGCCTCCTATTTTTCAAAAAATTTATCTATAGATTTGATCAGCTCGTCTAAAACAACGGGAACATTCTTTCCCCGGATCTGTGCGCCTGCGGTCGAAGCGTTTCCGCCGCCGCCGAGCGGCTCCAATATAACCTGAACATTCGCTTCACCGATGGAACGTGCAGAAATGATCGTCACATCCTCCTGCGGATAGAGGACAAACGATGCTTCAATGCCCGAAATGTTCAAAAGCTCGTCAGCAGCCTGTGCTGCAATTGTGCGTGTGGCGGTGTAATCCAACGCCGCAATGGCAATGGTATTGCGGTAAAGACGGGCATTTTGAATGATGCGATAGCGTGCGACGGTGGAGGGCAGGTCGTTCTTAAACAGCTTCTTGACCTCGATGGTATCTGCGCCGGTCTTGCGCAGGAAGGCAGCCGCTTCAAAGCTGCGGCTGGAGGTACGAACACTGAAATTCTTGGTATCGAGCACCAAGCCTGCCAAAAGTGCATTTGCCTCCTGCGGCAAGATATCACCCGGCTCCACAGCATACTGCAAAAGCTCCGTTACCAGCTCCGAAGCGGACGAGGCAAACGGCTCATGCAGATTGAGTACCGGCTGCTCGATATAGTCGGCGGCACGGCGGTGATGGTCGATGACGACCACGCTTCTTATGGATTCCAAAAGTGCCTTGTTCTCCACCTGGTCGGGTCGATTGGTGTCAACAACAATCAAAAGGCTCTTGGCATCGGCTTTCAGAAGGGCTTCCTCGCCCGTGATAAAGCTGTCTTCATATTCTGCCATGGGCTTGAGCAGCTCCAAAAGGGTCTGCGCAGCGTTGATCTCGGGGTGAATGACGATGTTCGCCTTCTTACCCTTGCTGCGGCACAGGCAGCAAACACCTGCGGCAGCACCGAGCGCATCGAGATCCGCCATCTTGTGACCCATGACAAAAACACTGCTCGATTGTGCGATCAGTTCGGACAAGGAAGATGCCATAACACGGCTCTTGACCTTGGTGCGGCGTTCGGAATGCTTGTTTCTGCCACCGAAGAAGCTGAAATCGTAACGATCCTTGATGACCGCCTGGTCGCCGCCTCGGGAGAGCGCCATTTCAATCGACAATGCCGCAAAATCCGCATCCTCACGCATATCCACACCATCCTTGCCGATGCCGATGGAAACGGTCGCAGGAGCGCCCGACGGGTTGAGCACCGTACGCATGGTCTCGAGCAGGGAGAATTTCTCCTCCGCCATACCGGCAAGCTCCTTCGCTTCGAAGAGGATGAAATAGCGGTTTCGCTCCAATTTTCGCAAAAGTCCGCCGTATCGATCCGACCATTCGCTGATCTTGGTGTTGATCTGCGCATTGAGGCTAGAGACCTGCGCATCGGTCAGGTTGTTTGTCAGCTCATCATAGTTATCGACCAAAACAATGCAAACCATCGGTCGGGAACGGATATACTCATCACGCACCTGCAAAAGCTCGGTTAAATCCTGCAAATAGATCATACCCAGCGATGTTGCAGCATTGTCATCACGGTCAGGCAGGACGGTACCCGTGACACGGAAACGGCGGTCACGGTAACGCAGCTCCTCGGAAGATTCACTCTTTCCGTTTTTGAGCCAATCGTAAGAAAACTCGGGAAGAATCTGCCAAATGCGCTGAATGTTCACAGACTCGTGTGCTCCGGTCAACTGCGCAAAGGGCTTGTTGTACCAAATCAGCTCGCCATCGTGCAATTGGATCAGCGCAACAGGGAACGGAACCTCACCGTCAGCGGCTTTGCGCATCATTTCGTTGGTGGAGAGCATATATTCGGCTAAGACACGTCTGCGGCGTTTGTTGCTCCAACGGTAAAACAGAAACAGCAAAATGGCTGCAGCAAGCTCTGCCCCTGCCAAAATATATTGTTCCAACAATGCTGCTGCAATGCTGAAAATCAGCATTACCACAAAAAACAGGATCATGCTTGGCTGCATAATGCGGCGCAGCTTTTGATTCATAACGCATGGTCTCCTTTCCTCGGATCTTGCGCAGAGTATATAATAAGATCAAATTCTGATTTTGCTATGTTCTCATATTATAACAGATATTAGAGATATTTTCCACTGTTTCTTCCGATATTTTCTCCGATTTCAAAAAAATGTATACTTTGCAGGGCTTTTGTGATATACTAAACAGACCGAGAGCAAATTTTTTTGGCTCAGCACTGTGTCTGAGCAATATCATATACATATTTTAAGGAGCTGAATCATTTGGCAGATAAATTAAAAATCATTCCTCTGGGCGGTCTGAACGAGATCGGCAAAAACATGACCGTCCTGGAGTACGGAAAGGACATGATCGTCATCGATTGCGGACTCGGATTTCCCGAGGACGATATGTACGGTGTGGATCTTGTCATTCCCGACGTAACCTATCTTGCAAAGAATCAGAAGAAGCTCAAGGGCTTTTTCATTACGCATGGTCACGAAGACCACATCGGCGCATTGCCCTATGTTTTGCAGGCGGTCAATGCACCCGTGCACGCAACACCGTTGACACTTGGCTTGATCAAGCTGAAATTGGAGGAGCATGAGTTACTCGATAAGGTCAAGCTAATTTCCCACACGCAGGGCGAGACAGTGAGGGCTGGCTGTTTTTCCGTGGAGTTTATCCATGTGAACCATTCCATTGCCGATGCGGTGGCATTTTGTGTCAAAACACCTGTAGGTAATGTGATCTTCACGGGCGATTTCAAGATCGACCCAAGCAGTGAGGATGGCATGACCGATTTAGGACGCTTCGGCATGCTTGGAAAAGAGGGCGTTTATGCCCTGCTTGCCGACTCGACCAATGTTGAGCGTCAGGGCTATACACCCTCGGAATCCGTTGTGGCGGAAGGCTTAGACCGTCATTTTAAGGGCTGCAAAAACCGCATCATCGTTACGACCTTTGCCTCGAATATGTATCGCATCCAATCCGTTTTGCAGACGGCGCACCGCTACGGCAGAAAGGTTGCCGTCACCGGCAGAAGCATGGAAAATATCCTGAAAGTCGCTACGGAATTGGGCTATTTAGACATTCCGGCAGGACTTTTGGTGGATATTAATCAGATCAAATCACTTCCGAAGGATAAGATCGTAATTGTTTCCACCGGCTCTCAGGGCGAGAATATGTCGGCGCTGTACCGCATGGCGTTTTCCAGCCACCGTCAGGTCGAAATCCAGCCCGGAGACAAGGTCATCATCTCCGCCTCTGCGATTCCCGGCAATGAGAAGGCAGTTTCCAGGATCATCAACGAGCTTTACCGCAAAAATGCCGATGTAATTTACGACAAGTTAGAGGGCTTGCACGTTTCCGGACATGCCTGTCAGGAGGAGCTGAAGATCATTCATGCTTTGACCAAGCCCCGTTTCTTCATCCCTCTGCACGGTGAGCAAAGACATCTGTGCAAGCATGCCGATCTGGCACGGACAATGGGCATGAGCCCGAAGAATATCGTCATTGCCGAGGTCGGCAGAACCATCGACTGCACCGCCAAGAACTGCAAGCTCGGAGAAAGTGTGCCTGCGGGAAAGATCTTAGTCGATGGTATGGGTGTCGGCGATGTCGGAAGCGTTGTTCTGCGTGACAGAAAGCATTTGGCAAGCGACGGTATGATCGTTGTTTGCGTCAACCTCTCAAGCGAGGACGGCTCAGTGCTCTCGGGGCCGGATATCATCTCACGAGGCTTTGTCTATATGAAGGATAATGAGGATTTGATGGAAGCGTTGCGCATGGTTGCCAACCACGCATTGGAGCATTGCTATCAGCGCAATATTTCGGATTGGGCAACGATCAAATCTACCATCAAGGGCGAGCTTGGACAATTCCTCTATAAAAACACAAAGCGCAACCCCATGATCATCCCAATCATCATGGAAATCTGATCGTGCACATTAAAATCCCAAATTCCGATTTATGGGTGAGTTTCCAATCACGTCGTAGCGCGTGGTGCGCTACGAGCCTATCAACGACAGTGCCTTCATGCGAGACGTCGAGGATGCCGACCCCTACAGCTCGACAAATCGGAATCTGAACTGTAACACAAACAAAACCAGCCCCCTCCTGATTATAGGAGAGGGCTGGTTGATTTTATCAATACATGCCGCCCATGCCTGCGCCGGCAGCTGCTGCAGCAGCTGCATCTGCAGCGGGATCAGGCTTGTCAACGACCAAAGATTCTGTCGTCAGGACGCATGCGGCGATCGATGCCGCATTTTCCAAAGCGGTGCGGGTGACCTTGGTCGGATCGACGATGCCCGTCGGGATCATGTCACAATAAACTGCGCTGTAAGCGTTATAGCCATAGCCGATGCGCTTGCTGTTCTTGATCTTCTCGAAGACCACCGAGCCATCGACACCTGCGTTCTCTGCGATCTGACGGATCGGAGCCTGCAATGCCTTGGCAATGATGGACGCACCGGTCTTTTCATCACCGGAGAGCTTGGCAACCAGCTTCTCAACTGCCGGAATTGCATTGACATAGGCAGTGCCGCCGCCTGCAACGATGCCTTCCTCAACTGCTGCACGAGTTGCATTCAGAGCATCCTCAACACGCAGCTTCTGTTCCTTCATAGCAACCTCGGTCTGTGCGCCAACACGGATCACTGCAACACCGCCGGAGAGCTTTGCCAAACGCTCCTGCAGCTTCTCACGGTCATAGTCGGAGGTGGTCACGCCGATTGCGGACTTGATCTCGTGGATACGGGTCTGAATTTCCTCAGGATTGCCACAGCCATCGACAATGACGGTGTTGTCCTTGTTGACCTTCATCTGACGAGCTCTGCCCAAATCGGCAAGCTGTGCTTCCTGAAGGTTCATGTTCAGCTCGGAGGCAAAATATGTGCCACCAGTCAAAATGGCGATATCACGCAGCATTTCCTTGCGGCGGTCGCCGAAGCCCGGAGCCTTAACACAAACGCAGTTGAAGCTGCCACGCAGACGGTTGACGAGCAGGGTGGAAAGTGCATCGCCCTCAACGTCCTCGGCAATGATGACGAGCTTCTGACCGCCCTTGACGATCTGCTCCAACACAGGCAGAATGTCCTGAATGGAGGAGATCTTCTTGTCGGTGATCAGGATAAACGGATCGTCAATGACGGCTTCCATCTTGTCGGTGTCGGTGACCATGTAGGGGGAGATATAGCCACGGTCAAACTGCATGCCCTCAACGACCTCCAAGCCGGTCTCGGCGGTCTTGGATTCCTCGATGGTGATCACGCCTGCGGCGCTGACTTTGTCCATTGCCTCAGCGATCAGCTTGCCGATCTCGGCATCGCCGGAGGAGACCGTTCCGACACGGGCGATATCCTCGCTGCCCTTGACAGCTTCGGAGTTCTCCTTGATGGTTGCAACGGCAACGTCAACAGCCTTCTGCATGCCCTTACGCATCACCATGGGATTTGCGCCGGAGGACAAATTCTTCAAACCCTCACGCACGATCGCCTGCGCCAAAACCGTTGCGGTCGTGGTGCCGTCACCTGCGACATCGTTGGTCTTGGTTGCGACCTCACGCACAAGCTGTGCGCCCATGTTCTCGAAAGCGTCCTCCAATTCCACCTCTTTTGCGATCGTTACGCCGTCATTGGTGATCAGCGGAGCGCCGTACTTCTTGCCGAGAACAACATTTCTGCCCTTCGGTCCGAGGGTGATCTTTACGGTATCTGCAAGCTGGTCAATGCCATTTTGCAGCTTCTTGCGAGCGTCCTCGCCAAAAGAAATCATTTTTGCCATTTGATAGTTCCTCCTTATTCTACGATAGCGAGAATGTCAGATTGACGGACGATGGAATATTCCTGATCGTCAAGCTTGACCTCGGTGCCTGCGTACTTGGCAACAACGACCTTGTCGCCGACGTTTACGACCATCTTAACCTCGTTGCCGTCGATCATGCCGCCGGGGCCAACAGCCACGACTTCGGAGATGACGGGCTTTTCCTTATTCGCAGTGGAAAGGATAATGCCGGAAGCGGTCGTTTCCATCGCCTCAACAGGCTTGAGCAGAACACGGTCTGCAAGGGGTGTCAGTTTCATGGTGCATTCCTCCAAAATATAGATTTGACGGGAACCGTCTTTTGTATCTCTGACTTTAGCACTCAAACGCTCTGAGTGCTAACATGTATATAATAACCAATTCTTGCAAAAAGTCAAGAGGCTTTTATGAATTTTCTGTGACATTTTTCGACAAGGCATTGCATTGCAAATATAATTTCTATATGGTATAATACAAGAAACTTGAAGAATCAGTACAAAATTCCGATTGATCGGGCAGTTTGATCGTAGGGACGGACGCCCCTACGCAATGACAATTACGATAGTTCCTGCACACGAGAGGGTCATGGTCCTCCCCTACAGCGTGAAACGATAATCTCACAGATAAATCGGAGCTTGGAGCAGCGAAGTGATATCGGCATACGCACTGACAGAATAATGAAAAGGAGAGCTTGTCATGATCGAATTTCAAGATGGCAAATACACCCACGAAGATGGAACCGTAACTTTAGATCCCACGCTTTACAAGGACTGGCAGATTGCACAGGAGGCAGAGAAGAATTTACCGAGCGTGGAATTTTTTAGGCAAAAATTGGGCTTGCTTCCCGATGAGATCATTCCCCACGGAAACACGCCGAAGTTGGATTTTATTAAAATCATGAACCGCCTGAAGGACAAGCCCGACGGCAAATTTATTGAGGTCACCGCCATCACCCCAACTCCCTTGGGAGAGGGAAAATCAACTACCTCATTAGGTCTGATCGAGGGATTGGGCAAGCTCGGCAAAAATGTCGGCGGCTGTCTGCGTCAGCCCTCGGGTGGTCCGACAATGAACGTCAAGGGCACCGCAGCAGGCGGCGGCAATGCGCTTTTGATGCCGATGACGGAATTTTCTTTAGGCTTGACGGGCGACATTAATGATATTATGAATGCCCATAATTTGGCAATGGTCGCGCTCAACGCCCGCATGCAGCACGAGCGCAATTACAACGATGAGGAGCTCAAAAAGCGGGGCTTAAAGCGCCTGGATATCGATCCGAAGCGTGTCGAGTTGGGCTGGGTGCTGGATTTTTGCGCACAGGGCTTGCGCAATATCATCATGGGCATCGGCGGCGAACGTGACGGCTATTTGATGGAGTCAAAATTCGGCATTGCCGTTGGCTCAGAGCTGATGGCAATTCTGTCCGTTGCCAAGGATTTGAAGGATCTGCGCGAACGCATCGGAAAGATCGTTGTGGCGTATTCCAGAAGCGGTGAGCCCGTCACGACCGAGGATCTGGAGGTAGCAGGCGCTATGACCGCATGGATGCGCAACACCATCAATCCCACAGTCTGCTATACCGTTGAGCATCAGCCTGTATTGATCCATGCAGGACCGTTTGCAAATATCGCCATCGGACAATCCTCCGTGATCGGTGACCGTTTGGCGCTGAAATTGTTTGATTATCATGTTACCGAATCGGGCTTTGCCGCAGATATCGGCTTTGAAAAGTTCTGGAATGTCAAGACCCGTCTGTCCGGATTGACACCGAATGTATCGGTGCTTGTGGCAACCATCCGAGCGCTCAAGATGCACGGTGGCGGACCTGCGGTGGTTGCCGGACGTCCGCTTCCGAATGAATATACCGAGGAAAATTTGGAGCTTTTGGAAAAGGGCTGTGAAAATCTGTTCCACCATATCGATACGATCAAAAAATCGGGCATTGTCCCTGTCGTCTGCATCAACCAATTCTATACCGATACTGAGGCAGAAATTGCGCTCATTCGCAAACTCTGCGCTGAAAAGGGCGTACGCTGCGCTCTGTCGAATCACTGGCGCTACGGTGGCGAGGGAGCAATCGAGCTTGCCGAGGCGGTTTTGGATGCCTGTGGGGAGAGCAATGAGATCAAATTCCTCTATTCCCTGGAAATGCCGCTTCGTGAGCGCGTGGAGCGCATTGCCAGAGAGGTCTACGGTGCTGATGGCGTGGATTGGGCACCGCTTGCCCTTCAAAAGGCGAAGCGCTTTGAGGCTGATCCGAAATATGCCGATTATTGCACCATGATGGTCAAAACACACCTCTCACTCAGCCACGAACCGAGCTGGAAGGGCGTTCCGAAGGGGTGGCGGCTGCCGATCCGTGATATTTTGGAGTATGGCGGCGCAAAATTTCTCTGTCCTATGGCAGGCACGATCTCGATGATGCCGGGCACCGGCTCCGATCCTGCCTATCGCCGCATCGACATCGACACGGAAACGGGCAAAGTCAAGGGACTGTTCTAAATAAAGAACGCTTACCAAAAATCACATTTTCAAATTCCGATTTATCGGTGAGTTTTGTTTTTCAAATTGTAGGGGCGGACGACTCTGTCCGCCCACACAAAGTGCCTGCACGGGCGCACAGAGTCGTGCGCCCCTACGGTGTCAAAACGCAGCCAACAGACCGATAAATCGGAATTTTGTAACTGCTAAGGAGGCATCATATTATGGCGAAGGAAAAACGTTTTGTGAGCATTTTATCTGAGGGGATCTTCAGTGGTGCACAAATTTTGGTAGACACGATGACAGGTGTGAACTATCTGTTCGTCCAAAGCGGTAATGCCGGCGGTATGACCGTGCTTGTTGACCGTGAGGGAAAGCCGATCATTTCACCGTTGCCTATTCGTGAGGAGGATTGAGCATGAAAGATATGACGACAGCAGCTTGCCGTGAATTTGTTGCGGTCTTGGCTTCGAAAGAGCCTGCGCCGGGTGGTGGCGGTGCCGCAGCACTTGTCGGTGCTATCGGTACTGCGTTGGGAAATATGGTCGGTGCGCTAACCGTTGGCAAAAAGAAATACGCCGATGTTGAAGATGAGATCAAAGCTTTGATGCTACAGTGCGATCAGCTGCAAAGCGAGCTTTTGGATCAGGTCGCTGCCGATGCTGAAGGGTTTTTACCCTTGGCAAAAGCGTATGGTCTGCCGAAGGATGCGCCTGACCGTGAGAACATCTTGCAGGAGGCAACCGTAACGGCTTGCGCTGTTCCTATGCGCATCATGGAGCTTTGCTGCAAGTCGCTCGATATCATTGAGATCTTTGCCGAAAAGGGCAGCCGTTTGGCTCTCAGCGATGCAGGCTGCGGAGCAGTGATTGTAAAGTCGGCGCTTCAGGCTGCATCGCTCAACGTGTTCATCAATACCAGGACACTGACCGATCGGGAAGTTGCCGACGAGCTAAATGAAAGGTGCCTGTGCATGCTTGCTGAGTACGGCGAAAAGGCAGATAAGATTTTCCAAACAATCCAAACAGGATTTTTGGCAAAATAAAATTTCAGAGCTATCTTCAAAAAATGAGATAGCCCTGAAATTTTTATTAATTATACTAAGGGCGTATCTGAAAACCGGCAGAGCGACCAACAGCGAGGGATTTTTTCGTTGAATAAGCCATTTTTTCGCCGGAATACTTTGTGTATTGCAAGAAAAAACGGCGCAATTCAGCGGAAAAAGCACCGCTGTTTGGGCGTTTTGACGGTTTTCAGATACGCCCTATTGTTTTTTACGCAAAAAGTGGATCGTGAAAGGAATGCTCGCAAGTCCGGTCAGCGCATCGGAAATGGGTTGAGCAAGCTGCACACCGGTTAAGCCCAACAATGGCACGCCGATCAAAAGCGTTGGGATTAGTAATGCGCCTGAACGCATGGTCGAAAGCAACGATGCGATGCCGGCTTTTTGAATGCTTTGATAGAGCATGTTGACAGGAACGGACAGCGGCATGAAGAGCAAGCCAACAGCCGCATATCGCAAGGCGGTTTTACCGATGGAAACGACCTCGGCATTGCTTTGGAGCAAGCGAATGATGTCATCTGCAAAGAGAAAGCTCACAAGGGAAAGACAGGCGACAAATACCGTGCCGAAGCAGGTCGTGAAGATCAAACCTTTTTTGACCCGATCGTATTGCTTTGCCTCATAGTTGAAGGCGGCGACCGGCTGGAAGCCTTGACCTAAGCCCAAGCCAACGCACATGACGAAGTTGGAATAACGGTTGACCACAGCCATTGCATCGATGGCGGTATCGCCGAAGGGTTTGGTAAGGTTGTTCAGAAGGCTTCCCGAAATTGCAGTCAAGCCCTGACGGATCAGCGAGGGGAAGCCTACCGTGCAAATGGATAGATAGGTTTTGAAGCGCTTGCTGATGTATTTGGGTGAAATGGAGGATTGCGCTTTCTTAAAATAAAAGATTAGCAGGATCAAAAAGCTGATAAACTGCGAAACCGCCGTGGAAAGACCTGCGCCGTAAACGCCCCAGTCAAGTGCGGCAACCAAATAATAATCACCAAAAATATTCAAAATACCGCCTGCAGTTAGACCGAACATGGCGTAAAAAGCCTTACCCTCGTAGCGCAGATTATTGTTCAGGATCAGCGAGCAGATCATAAACGGGCAGGCGATCAACACCCACATGCCGTAATCCTTGGCATAGGGCAAAATGGTCTTGGTGCTGCCGAGTAGGTACATGAGCGGAGAAAGCAAGCTCAATCCGACAGCGCCCAACACAACGCCGACAAGACCGCCTGTGAAAAATGCCGTGGAGACGTAGGCGCTTGCGGATTTGATGTCACGATCTGCCAAGGATTTTGCGACAAAGCTACCCGAACCGTGCCCGAGCATGAAGGCAAGTCCTTGAATGATGGCTTGCAAGGCAAATAAGATGCCGGTGGCAGCCTGCTGACTTTCGCCCAAGGTGCCGACAAAATAGGTGTCTGCCATGTTATAGATGCTCGTAATGAGCATAGAAATGGTGGTGGGCATACCGAGCTTCAATATGAGCCGGGAAACCGGCGTTTTTGTCATTTTTTCATAGTGCAGCTCACTATCGGTCAAATCTCTCACCTCTTTGGAAAAGCCTCCACTTAGGAAGTGGAGGCTGATACTAATCGCCGATTAAAATGCTTTTGAGCATTTTAATTGGTGATTGGTATGAGATACATTAAAGTTCGCAGTTGTTGACGGTTCTGGGGAACGGGAGGACATCGCGGATGTTTGCCATACCGGTCAGGTACATCACGCAGCGCTCAAAGCCCAAACCGAAGCCGGCATGACGGGCAGAGCCATACTTGCGCAGGTCGAGATAGAAATCATAGTCCTCGGCGTTGAGACCAAGCTCTTCGATGCGCTTGAGAAGCACCTCGTAGTTATCCTCACGCTGGCTGCCGCCGATGATCTCGCCGATGCCGGGAACCAGGCAGTCCATGGCTGCGACGGTCTTTCCGTCGGGGTTGAGCTTCATGTAGAAAGCCTTAATCTCCTTGGGATAATCGGTAACAAAGACGGGGCGCTTGAACAGCTCCTCGGTCAGATAGCGCTCGTGCTCGGTCTGTAAATCGCAGCCCCAGCTGACGGGATATTCGAAGCGGTCGTTGTGGGGCTTGAGAAGCTCGATGGCTTCGGTATAGGTGACGTGACCGAAGTCGGAGTTCATCACGTGGTTCAAACGTTCCAACAGTCCCTTATCGACAAACTGGTTGAAGAAGTTCATCTCCTCGGGTGCGTTCTCCAAAACATAGGCTATGATATATTTGATCATATCCTCTGCCAAACGCATATCGTCGGACAGGTCTGCAAAGGCAATTTCCGGCTCGATCATCCAAAACTCCGCTGCATGACGGGTGGTATTGGAATTCTCGGCACGGAAGGTCGGACCGAAGGTATAGATGTTGCGGAACGCCATGGCGTAGGTTTCGCCGTTGAGCTGACCTGAAACGGTAAGGTTGGTGGGCTTGTCAAAAAAGTCCTTGCTGTAGTCGATGGAGCCATCCTCATTACGAGGAGGGTTGTTCATGTCCAAAGTCGTGACCTGGAACATTTCGCCTGCGCCTTCACAGTCTGAACCGGTGATCAGTGGTGTATGCACATAGACGAAGCCACGTTCCATGAAGAACTTGTGGATCGCAAAGGCGATCAGGCTGCGTACACGGAAAACAGCCTGGAAGGTGTTGGTACGAGGGCGCAGATGGGTCATGGTACGCAAAAATTCCAACGTATGACGCTTCTTCTGCAGCGGATAGTCGGAGGTGGAAGCGCCTTCGACGGTGACCGTTTCTGCTTGAAGCTCGAACGGCTGCTTTGCATCGGGAGTCTCGATCAGTGTGCCCTTGACGATCAACGCCGCGCCGACATTGGTCTTGGAAATTTCTGCAAAATTCTCCATGGTGTCGTGGTAAACAACCTGCAAGGGGGTAAAATAAGTGCCGTCGGAGAGCACGATAAAGCCAAAGGACTTCGATGCACGGATCGAGCGAACCCAGCCACCGACCTCGATGGTCTTGCCGACATAGTCCTTGGTGTTCTTGAATAAGTCTCGAATGGTAATCAGATCCATAATAATTCCTCTCTTTACAGTAACATGATACCTGCATTACGGCAGGCGGTAATGGTTTCGTTGTCCCAAACGCTCGATTGCACCTGCCCGATGTGGCAGCAGCCCAAAAGCAGCATGCAAAGTCTGCTCTGACCGATGCCTCCGCCGATGCACTCGGGCAGCTCGCCATTGAGAAGTGCCTTGTGGAAGGGCAGCTCACGGCGGTCATTGCAGCCGGACACGGTGAGCTGATAATCCAAACGTTCGGGGTTGACACGGATTCCCATGGAGGAGACCTCAAACGAACGATCCAAAATCTCGTTCCAATAGAGGATGTCTCCGTTGAGTGTCCAATCGTCATAGTCCGGCGCGCGTCCGTCATGACGTCTGCCGGAGCGCAGGGAGCCGCCGATCTGCATCAGGAAAATGACCTTGTCTTTGTGTTCACGATGCAAAGCGTCCTCTTTCTCATGCGAATCCGTCAGGTGAGGATACATATCCTCCAGCTCCTGCGTGGTGATAAACAGAACCTCACGGGGAACCTGTGCCGTGATCTGCGGAAACTCGATCTTGAGCGTTTCGCTTGTGACGTAAATAGCATTAACAATGCGCTGAACGGTTTCCTTGAGATATTCTGGCGTGCGATCCTCGGGCGTGATGACCTTCTCCCAGTCCCATTGATCGACATAGACTGAGTGAAGATTATCCACGATCTCGTCACGACGAATGGCGTTCATGTCGGTGACAAGTCCCTTACCCGGGCGAAAATCGTAACGTGAAAGGGCGTAACGTTTCCACTTAGCAAGCGAATGCACGACCTGAGATTCTGCTCCGACGTCAGGGACGTCGAAAGAGACCGGACGTTCGTAGCCGTTGAGATTGTCATTCAAACCGGAAGCCTCCTCGACAAACAACGGTGCGGAAACACGCAACAGATTCAACGCGCGGCAAAGATTTTTTTGAAAATTATGCTTGATGTACTCAATTGCGCACTGTGTTTCATAGACCGACAGCGGATGCTGATAACCGGTCGGGATGCGGCATTTTTCCATCCGATCTCCCCCTTTCTGATAATTTCAATATATTATACTCGCAAAACGTTGATATTACAAGTAAAAAATACAAAATACGGAAAAAAGCTTTCTTGCAAACGGGGATAAACTGTGTTATGATGATGAAAATTGATTTTGGAGGCGAGAATTATGGAAGTTTTGAAGAATTTACAGCCTGCATCGGTCATGCACTATTTCGAGGAAATTTGTGCCATTCCGCACAGCTCATTTGATACCAAGCGCATCAGTGACTATTGTGTGGAATTTGCCAAATCGCATAACCTAAAATTCGTGCAGGACGATCACAACAATGTTGTGATCTACAAAGATGCGACAAAGGGCTATGAGAACCATCCAACGGTCATTTTGCAGGGGCACTTGGATATGGTATGCGAGAAGGATGAAGATTGTGACATCGACTTTTCCCGTGACGGTCTGCGCTTGAAGCACGACGGCGAATATATTTTTGCCGAGGGCACGACCTTGGGCGGCGATGACGGCATTGCTGTTGCCTACGCCTTGGCACTTTTGGCAGCCGAGGATTTGAAGCATCCTGCATTAGAATGTGTCTTTACGGTCGATGAAGAGGTCGGAATGCTCGGTGCCGATGCGATGGATATGTCCGTTTTGGAAGGGCGCTTGCTTCTCAACTGCGACAGCGAGGACGAGGGCATTTTGACCGTGAGCTGTGCAGGCGGCGCAAGAAGTGATTTTAAGCTCCCCATTTCCTATGAAAAAGCCGAGGGCAAGGCATATTGTGTTGCGGTCAGTGATTTGATCGGCGGTCACAGCGGTGTGGAGATCAACGCAGGACGTGCCAATGCGAATAAGGTGCTCGGGGCGATCTTGAACCGCCTGCCCGTGCATCTGATTTCCATCGACGGTGGCAGTAAGGACAATGCAATCCCCAGACAGAGCGTTGCAATGCTGATGACACAGGCAGAGGATTTTGAAGGCCGTTTTGCCCGAGCGGTACAGGAAACAAAGCGCTTGCTTCCCGAGACGGAAACAGATGTAAAATTCACCTGCGAGCCCATCGAGGCGCAAGAGGCAATGACACAGGCAGCGAACGATGCAGTTTTGGGCTTGCTGAACGACCTGCCCAACGGCGTTCAGAAAATGAGCGCTGATATCGAAGGTCTTGTGCAGACCTCGTTAAATCTTGGCGTTTTGCAGACGAATGAGGACTATGTTCGTATGGCTTTTTCCGTCCGCTCGTCCGTCAATGCAGAAAAAGAGGGCTTGCTTTCTGAACTTTCAGCGCTGGCTGAAAAGTACGGTGCGGATTATGACGAATCGGGTCATTATCCTGCTTGGGAGTACCGCAAGGACTCCGTTCTCAGAGACACCATGATCAAGACCTTTGCCGAGCTTTACGGCAAGGAACCGATCGTTGAGGCGATCCATGCAGGCTTGGAATGCGGCATTTTCTGCGACCGCTTAAAGGGCTTAGATGCGGTTTCGTTCGGTCCTCAAATGTATGATATCCATACCAGCCGTGAGCGCTTGAACATTGCTTCCGTAGAGCGCACCTGGAAATATCTTGTGGCGGTTTTGGAGCGATTGTAATGAAAATTTTTGATGCGCATTGCCATATCTACCCTGCCAAAATTGCGCAAAAGGCAGCAGCGGCAACGGCGAAATTTTATGATAACCTCGGGGAAACCTATGACGGCACGGCACAGACGCTTTTTAGCGTAAGCGATGGGATCACAATGCACTTGGTGCAATCGGTTGCGACAAGCCCTGCACAGGTGCGCTCGATCAATGCCTTTATTGCCAAAGAAGTGGCGGAATATCCCGATCGACTTTACGGCTTCGGTACGCTCCACCCTGACAGCCCGGACATTTGCGGCGATGTGGAGGACCTGATCCGACTCGGTCTGCACGGTGTGAAGCTACATCCGGATATTCAGCGTTTTGCACTTGATGATAAGAAGACGTTTGCTATGTGCGAAGCGTGCGAGGGCAGGCTTCCGATGCTTTTGCATACAGGGGATAAGCGGTATTCGTTCTCCAATCCGGAGCAGCTTTTGCCGCTTCTCAAGCAGTTTCCGAATCTGACGGTGATCGGTGCGCATTTTGGCGGCTGGTCTGTTTGGCAAGAGGCGACACGGCAGCTGGCAGGTCGATTTGAAAACTTTTATGTCGATACCAGCTCAAGCCTGTTTGCGATCAATCGTGCACAGGCGAGGGCGATCATTGATGCGTACGGAGCAGATCGTGTCCTCTTCGGAACGGATTATCCAATGTGGAATCCACAAAAGGAGCTGGAAAAATTCCGAGCCTTGGAGCATGAAAATGAGGCAGATATTCTTTGGAATAATGCGGCAAAGCTTTTTGATTTGAAATAATTTGAAAAAAGCAAAAATTTTGCTTGACAAATGCGAAAAACGGCGCTATAATAACACTCGCAAATGCGGGTGTAGCTCATCCGGTAGAGCGCCACCTTGCCAAGGTGGAGGTAGCGAGTTCGAGCCTCGTCACCCGCTCCAAATAAAAATTCCCTTTTGTCTGACAGACAAAAGGGAATTTTTTTGAGTGTTGCATTCCTTTAGAAGGTAGCGCACACTGGCGGTCAATGCGTCAAATTCCGATTTGTCGAACAGAACATATCAACCACTGTAGGGGAGGGTCATGACCCTCCCGTGTGCAGGAACCACCATGATTGTTTTTGATTGCCGTAAAATATTACGTGTTCACATTGGTTTGCTGCGAAATTCTACCGTTTTCTGTGCGGGAGGGTCGTGACCCTCCCCTACAGTTCAAAATTTGAAATTCATCGATCAATCGGAATTTGAAATACAATATGAATCAATCAAACGGGTGAAGCCGATCGGCTTCACCCGTTTGATTTTTAGGTTGCGATGTTGAT
>SVKY01000038.1 GCA_015068235.1 Oscillospiraceae bacterium | reverse complement strand
TAGAAAGCAGAGCTTATACACTCAAACGAGCTTACTTATTAGAGGGCGACCCAAGAGCAAATGTGTAAACCATGTTGTTGCGCAATCTGTAAACCATGTTGCTCTTGACACATGACCCTCCCCTACAATGTAAAATGATAATCTCACTAGTAAATCGGACTTTGACGAATGGGTGATCCGCAGGGTCGTCTCTACAGATCAAAAAATCGAAGTTTGTTGGCTATAAATTTCACGCCGCACCGATTTGTGGTGCGGCGTGAAGTTATGCTTGCGAAATTTACTTAAATTGTTTATAATGGAATTAAAGATCGAGCTTCAAATCGTCCTTACGGATCCAACCGAGCTTGCGCAGGATTTCGCAGAAAACGAACGACAGTATCGCAGGCAGAACAACGCAGATCAAAACCAATCCGATCCAGTCCATCGCAACGATGGCTTCCTTTGCTCCATCTGCAACATCCTTGACCCAGCCGGTATAAACACCGATCTGTCCGACAAAACCACAGGTGCCCATGCCGGAAGCCACGGCATCTCCGTTCATCTCCAGCTTGAAAAGGCAGGTAGCGATAGGTCCTGTAATGGCGGAAGCTATGGTTGGCGGAATCCAGATGCGCGGATTTTTGACAATATTGGGCATTTGCAGCATACTTGTGCCGATGCCCTGTGCCACCAGACCGCCCCAGCGATTTTCTTTGAAGCTCATAACGGCAAAGCCCACCATCTGCGCACAGCATCCTGCAACTGCGGCACCACCTGCCAAGCCGGTCAAACCAAGCGCCGCGCAGATAGCTGCCGAACTGATCGGAAGTGTCAGCGCAATACCGATGATCACGGAAACCAAAATGCCCATCAGGAAAGGCTGCTGCTCTGTTGCCCACTTGACTGCATCGCCCACAGCGCTCGCAGCCATGCCGATCGGCTCAGCGATGAGATATGCAAGACCGATACCGAGCAAAATGGTGATGATAGGCGTAACCAAAATGTCGATTTTTGTAGTTTTGGAGACAAGCTTGCCTCCTTCGCAGGCAATGATCGCCACGATGTAGACAGCCAAAGGTCCACCGGCTCCCCCGAGTGCATTTGCCGCAAAGCCGATGGGAATGAGCGAAAAGAGCACCAGGGGTGGTGCCTTTAACGATACGCCGATTGCCACGGAAATTCCTGCGCCGACCATCAGCGAGACAAGTCCGCCGAGGGTATAGCCGATCACAGTTTCCCCCGCTTTGATGCTGACAAATGTTTCGGTCAAAAAGGGAATATGAAACTGCTGACCGATGGTGTTAAGGATGGTACCGACGAGCAATGTGCAGAACAACCCCTGCGCCATGGCACCCATCGCGGTGATGAAATAGGTCTTCCAGGAAGGGATGACCCCTTTTCGTTTGCAATACTCTTTCACATAAATTCCTCCTGTTGGAAAACTTTGCCTTATTATAGCGCAAAAGTGCGAAAAAATCAAGAAAGAAGGACATCGTATGACAGAAAAACGAGCAATTATTTTAGACGGTGACCCCGGACACGATGATGCGATCGCCTGGATGCTTGCAAAAGCAAGCGAAAAGCTGGAAATTTTAGCGGTTACCACCGTTTGTGGCAATCAGGCGGTGGAGAAAGTTTCATACAATGCGCAGCGCATTTGCACCCTTCTCGGCATCAACGCACCGATCGCCAAGGGCAAGCGTACACCATTGATTGCCGAGCCGATGAATGCTCCCTCCGTTCATGGAGAGAGCGGTTTGGACGGTCCTGTTTTGCCCGAGCCAAGCATGCCTTTAAGTGCGCTTGGCAGCGTGGAATTGATGGCGCAAACGATCGCAAACAGTGAAAAAAAGGTCACGATCATTTCGACCGGTCCTCTGACCAATAGCGCATGTCTGCTGCTTGCGCATCCCGAGCTGAAGGAAAAGATCGAAACGATCAGCATCATGGGTGGCGGCATTCATTTTGGCAATTGGACACCTGCTGCCGAGTTTAATATTTTGGTTGATCCCGAGGCGGCAAAGGTCGTGTTTGAAAGCGGCGTGCCGATCTTGATGTGCGGCTTGGACGTAACGGAAAAGGCTTTGATCATGCCCGAGGATTTTGAAGCTGTGCGTGCAGTCGGCGGCGAAGTCTCGCAGATCATTGCTGATTGGCTGGAATTCTTCTATCGTTTCCACCGTGATCTCGGCTACGAGGGCGCACCGATGCACGATCCGTGTGCAGTCGCCGTACTGATCCAGCCGGAGCTGTTTGACCTGCGCGAGATGTGCGTTGAGATCGAAACCGGCGGTGAATATTGCCGTGGCATGACGATCGGTCACAACCGTGCAAAACCCAATGCAACCGTCGCAATGGGCATAAATCGTGAAGCTTTCGTGAAGCTTCTGATCGATGCTGTGAAGACTTACAAGGAGGCAACATGATGAATCGATTACCCGTATGGATCGACGGCGATCCCGGCGTGGATGATGCTGCTGCGATCTTCGTCGCACACGATCGAGAGGAATTGCAAATCGTCGGCATCAGCGCCGTTGCCGGCAATGCGCCGTTGGATATCACAACGAAAAATGCCCTATGCTTATGCGATATGATGCAGGCGGATTATCCCGTCTACCGTGGCGCAAGCGGTCCTTTGATGCGTGCATACGAGGACGGCGCAGATTTCCACGGTGCCGACGGTATGGGAGGCACAAATCTGCCCGCTCCGAAGCGAAGTGCTGAGACTCAGTCTGCTTGGGATGCACTTTATGAAGAGGCTAAAAAACATGACGGCAAATTAGAGGTCGTAGCCATGGGACCTTTGACCAACATTGCCCTTGCACTGAGCAAATATCCCGATCTCAAAAATCTCATCCATCGAATTGCCATCATGGGCGGTTCCGTCACCCGAGGCAACCGCACGCCTTGTGCGGAGTATAACATCTTTGCAGATCCCGATGCAGCGCAGATCGTCTTCCGCAGCGGAGTGAAGGTCGTAATGTGTCCTTTGGAGGTCACAGAGCAGGCATATTTGACAGCGCAGGAGCTGGAAGCCTTGCGTACCACCGAAAAAGGCGAGTTTTACTATCAAGCAAGCAAGCATATTTTGGCGAAAAATCTGGAGGCAGGTCATGAAGGCTTCTGTATCCATGATGTATGCCCTGTTTTGTATCTTGCAAGGGAGGATATTTTTAAGGGCGAGGATGCCGGTGTGTTTGTGGAAACGCAGTCTAATTTGACCTTGGGTAAAACGGTCTGCGACCTTTACAGCGACAAGCAGTTCGATGTCAAAAACACCTTCGTTGCGCTCGAAATCGACCGTGAGGCTTTCGTGGAAGCCGTCAGCCGTGCAATGAAATAACGAAACCGGAGGAGTCGTGAAGCTCCTCCGGTTTTGCTTTATTCAGTATCGTAGGTCTTATCCGCATCGGCAAGTGTCCTTGCTGTGGCAGCGTTATGGAACAGGTAGTCCACCGCTGGGGTCAGCGTTGAGATCATGCCTCGTGTAACATAGACCGCATAGCTTTTGAAAACAACGGGACAGAGCATTCCGCTGTCCATGATCTGCGCACAAAGCTCCACATAGCTGCCTGAATTCGCCAACGCCTCGTTGCAAAGCGTGGTCAATCCGCTATTATCGATGTGACCATAGGAAAGATCGCCATATTCAGAGAAAAACTCGTACAAGTCAAAATTCGCTGTCAGGCGCACTTCACCGTAATAGAGGTCATATTCACCCTCAGAAAGTGCAGTTTCATACTCGTCTCGGGGCAGGGAGTTAACAACGATCTTCAAGCCCGCCTCATTGAGCGCTTCGGCAATGAAATTCGCCGCATCGACACGCTTGGGATCCTCGGCGCAGACCAGAAAATAGCCGACGTGATTGGCGTATTCCTCGATCGCCATAATGCCGGAATTGTTGACCGCCGCCCGGAACATCGCCGGGGCGTAGTCATAATCCTCGGCGGTCTGCCGGTCGTAAAGGTCAGACAGCGGCGAACAGGGCAAAACACTTGCCTGCGCAAAGCCGCCGTAAACAACATTGCGGATCTCATCACGATCAATGGCGTAGGTCAGGGCGCTGCGAATCTCATCCACGGCGAAATATCCACTGCCCAAATTAAAGCCGATATAGTGCATGATGGTGGTAGGCGCTTCCCAAACCTCATAGTCACAGCGGTAGCCCACCGCAGCAGGGGAATTCGGGTCGCAATAGATCAAATCGGTAGAGCCGAACTCAAAATCATCACGCAGATCATTGGTCGTCTGCGCCGAAGAAAGCGGAACGCGGTCTTCGTCCAAAACGGTATTCTCCCCGTTCCACCAACGGCTGTTTTTCTGCAGCTCAGAGCCACGTCTGACATAGGGACCCGTTCCGACCGGGTAGGGATCCTCCAGAGTCGTCGCCTTCAAAATCGGAATATCCAGCATCAGGCAGAAGTTTTCATACGGCTGATTTAAGCCGATGGTCAAGGTGCCGTCATCCTCGCTCCGGACATAATTGATATTCTCCAGACGAGCATGATACATGCTGCTGTTCATGGCGGCGTTGATGCTGTCACGAACATCCTCGGCAGTCAGGGGAGAACCGTCCGTGAATGTGACTCCGCTGACAAGGGTGAAGCGGTAGGTCATTCCATCGTCGGAAACCTTAAAACTCTGACAAAGCACAGGCTCTGCTCTGAACTGATTGGAAACAACAAACAGGCTTTCATACAGCAGTGAGAAGAGCGCACGATTGATGGTTGCGGTGCAGGTCAGAGGATTCAAGCCGTATTCGGGAAGGTAGGACAGACCGAATTCGTCATGCTCCTTCACCGCAACGGGAGCCTGCGTTTCCGCCTGCGTGGTTTCTGTCGGTTCAGTGGCAGCGGTCGGCTCCATTTTATCGACATTGCAGCCACACAAAAGCGTCAGCGCAAGACATAGGGCGATCAGCTTTTTCACCGCAGTTCTCCTTTCAGCATGATGACAGCCGCAAGCGAGCCACGCTCACCACCCGTGCGCCGATGTGACCAAAAACGTGTCGGCTCGCAGGCGGTGCATTCTGCGGCAATGTCGATTCGCTCAATGCCAATACGCTTGAGATGGATGGAATTGAGCATTTTTAGGTTTACATAATATTTCTCCCCCTCTTGGCGAATGGCTTCTTCGGCAGCTTCACCGAGCGCCTGCCGCATCGCCTCGGGGACATCGGCATCGGTCTGAAAGCAGCATTGCGAAATGCAAGGTCCGATGGCGGCATGGATATTTTCCATACGGCATCCGAATTCCTCTTGCATTTTCAGCGCTGTTTTTGCGGCAATGCCCAAGGCGGTTCCACGCCAGCCAGCATGTGCGGCACCGATGGCACGCCTTACGGGATCGTAGAGCAAAACAGGGGTACAATCGGCGGAAAAAACCGTCAAAGCAACATTTCCTTCATCCGTGACCAAGGCATCGCATCCGTGCTCCGTAGGAAATACCAAGCCACGACCGCGTTGTGCGGCACCGACCCGTTCGACGATGTCGGAATGGATTTGCTTGGTAAAGACAGTATTTTTCGGTTCGAATCCGACAGCGTTTCCCAAAATTTTGTAATTATCCAAAACATTTTGCGGCTTATCTCCACGGTGTACACCGAGATTCAAGGAGGCAAGATGCCCTTCACTAACCCCGCCGTAGCGTGTAGAAAAGCAGTGCACGGTGTCAATCAGGTCACTTGTCAGATATTGAAGCGTTCCGACTTGATTCGTCCTCATTTGGCTTCATCCTTATCTCTGCAGCAGTGCTTATATTTCTTGCCGCTACCGCACGGGCAGGGATCGTTTGCGCCGATTTTGACCTTCTTCACGACGGGCTGCTTCTTAACCGTCTTATCGCCGCCGGTGCCGGTAATCTTGGCGACCTGCTTGCGCTTAAGCTCCTCGTTGGTGCGCAAGCGCACAAGGTACAGACGGCGCACCGTCTCCTCACGAATGGCATTGATCATGCCATCAAACATCGCAAAGCCTTCACGCTTATATGCCACAACCGGATCGGTCTGACCGTAAGCACGCAGACGAATGCCCTGCTTCAAATCGTCCATGGCATCGATGTTGTCCATCCAATATTCGTCAACGACTTGCAACATGACAATGCGCTCGATCTCACGCATTTTTTCAGGCGTGAATTCCGCCTCACGCTGGGCATAGGTCTCGTCAAAGAGCTTACGAAGCTCGGTCTTTGCGGTCTCTTTGTCCGTCTTTTCCGTCGGGACAAAGGCACCGACCGGGAAATAAATGCCTTCGAATTTCTTAACGAGCTCATCAAGCTGAGCAAGCTCCGTATGTGCTGCGCCGTTGTAGGAATCCTCTACCTCGGTCTCGATCACATGATCGATCATACCGCTGATGGTTTCACTCAGATCTTCGCCGTCAAGCACCTGCTGGCGCTGCTTGTAAATCACACTACGCTGGGTGTTCATCACGTCATCGTATTCCAAGACATTCTTACGGGATTGGAAGTTACGGCTTTCGATGGTTTTCTGAGCGTTTTCGATGGCGTTGGAGAGCATTTTGGCATTGATGGGCGTATCCTCGTCCACGCCGAGGGTATTCATCATATTCATCACACGCTCGGAGCCAAACAGGCGCATGACATCATCCTCCAAAGAGAGGAAAAATTTGGTCTCGCCCGGGTCGCCCTGACGACCTGCTCTGCCTCGCAGCTGGTTGTCGATTCGGCGGGATTCATGGCGCTCGGTGCCGACAATAAACAGACCGCCTGCGGCTCGCACCTGCTGTGCCTCGGCATCGGTTTCAAGCTTATATTTGGCGTGCGCTTCCTTAAAGTCCGCACGAACCTGCAAAATTTCGGGATCGTCCGTTTCGGCAAAGGAATTTGCCTCTGCGATCAGCTCGGCAGGCAGATCCTTCTTGCGCAGCTCGGACAGCGCCATAAATTCGGCATTGCCGCCGAGCATAATGTCCGTACCACGACCTGCCATGTTGGTGGAGATGGTGACGGCGCCGAGCTTGCCTGCCTGCGCAACGATCTCCGCTTCCTTCTCATGATGCTTTGCGTTCAAAACGGTATGCTTCACGCCGTCACGGCGCAGAAGCTTGCTCAAAAATTCACTCTTCTCGATCGAGATCGTGCCGACCAGAACAGGCTGTCCCTTGGCATGACACTCCTTGATCTGTTCAATGACCGCACGGAATTTGCCTGCCTCGGTCTTGTAGACCACGTCATTGTGGTCAATACGTGCAATGGGCTTGTTGGTCGGAATTTCCACAATGTCCATCTGATAGATGGCAGAAAATTCCTCTTCCTCCGTCAAAGCCGTACCGGTCATGCCCGAGAGCTTGTTATACAGACGGAAGAAATTCTGGAACGTGATGGTTGCAAGGGTTTTATTCTCGCTTGCAACGCTGACACCTTCCTTCGCCTCGATTGCCTGGTGCAGACCCTCGTTATAGCGTCTGCCATACATCAAACGGCCTGTAAATTCATCAACGATGATGACCTGTCCGTCCTTGACGACATAGTCGATGTCACGCTTCATGATACCACGAGCGCGCATTGCCTGATTGATATGGTGTGTCAGGGTCGTATTTTCAATATCACCCAAGTTCTCCACTGCAAAGTATTTTTCTGCCTTGGCAATGCCCGAGGCGGTCAAGTTTGCAGTGCGGAGCTTCTCGTTGATATAATAATCGCAATCCAGATCGTCATAATCCTCTTTTTCATCGGTAGTGGCAAAGACCTTTTTCTTCAATCCCGAGACGAAGAAATCCGCCATCTCATAAAGCTTGGTCGATTCCTCACCCTTGCCGGAGATGATCAAGGGGGTTCTTGCCTCGTCGATCAAAATCGAGTCCACCTCATCGACGATGGCGTAGTTATGCCCACGCTGAACCATATTCTGCTTGTAAAGCGCCATATTATCACGCAGATAGTCAAAGCCCAGTTCGTTGTTGGTGCAATAGGTGATATCCGCCAAATATGCTTCACGGCGCTGATTCGGAGATAGGTCGTGCACGATCAAGCCGACCTTCAGCCCCAAAAAACGGTAGACCTTTCCCATCCACTCCGAGTCACGCTTTGCAAGATAATCGTTGACGGTGACGATGTGTACGCCCTTTCCACTCAGAGCGTTGAGATAAGCGGGCAAAATTGCGACCAAGGTCTTGCCTTCGCCGGTCTTCATTTCAGCGATCCTTCCCTGGTGCAAAATGATGCCGCCGATGAGCTGCACACGATACGGCCGCATGCCCAATACACGCTCGGCTGCCTCACGGCAAACAGCAAATGCCTCCGGCAAAAGGGAATCCAATTCCTCGCCGGCAGCATAACGTTTCTTAAATTCCTCTGTCTTTTCACGAAGCTGTTCATCTGTGAGCTTGGAAATATCTTTACCCAAAGCCTCAATGCGATCGACAATTGCGTTTAATTTTTTGACCTCACGCTCAGAGCGTGTGCCGAAAAGTTTGGTGATCAGACCCATAACATTCCTGACCTTTCTTAGAGTTAATAGATATTATATCATAAATTCCCGTGTAAAAAAAGCACGGTTACAGAAAATTCAAATGTTTCTTGAAAAAATCAACTTATAATTGCTTGCAATTATAAAAAAACAAGCTATAATGCACTTGTGGGAGTGTCATCAAAAGTGATAACCGTATAATATTTCCTCGGCTCCTGTGCAAGCGCCTGCTCGATCGTACGACGAATATCGTCCTTTTTCTCTTTTAGCGAGAAGGGTAGCGCGATATCAAAAATCAGATTTGTGTGCTTCGGTCCACTCACCATTCGAAAATCATGGATGCTCAATTTTTCGTGATAAGCACGCACAATCGAGGTTACCTTTTCACGCAGACGGCTGAGCTCACTGTCGCCTGTTACCACAGGATCATAATGGATCACCAAATGCACCCCTATCTCCTTGAGCACGCTGCGCTCCATATCATCGATAACATCATGACAAAGCAGGGGATCGGTCTTAGCGTCCATCTCCGCATGCACCGAGGCAAAGCGCTGTCCCGGGCCATAATCATGCACCATCAGGTCGTGAATCCCCAGCACCATGGGATTTTTCAGCATCAGCTCTGAAAGCTGCCTGACGAGTTCTATGTCCGCAGATTCTCCCAGAAGCGGGCTGATCGTTTCCTTTGCGATCATGCAGCCGGAATAGATAATAAACAGCGCAACGAGCATACCGATATAGCCATCGATCTTCCAAGCAAAAAAGTGCCCTGCCAGCAAGCCCAACACGACCGCTGCCGTCGAGATCACATCGTTGCGGCTGTCGGCAGCCGTAGCTTTTAGTGAGGAAGAAGAAATGCGCTTTGACAAGGAGTTACAGAACATCGACATCCATAGCTTTACCGCAATGGAGGCGATCAGTACCGAGAGTGTCAAAACGGAAACTTCAACACTCTCGGGATGCAAAATCTTATCGAAGGAGGTTTTTGCCAATTCCACGCCGATGAGAAGGATCATAGCTGCCACCGCAAGACCCGAAAGATATTCGATTCTTGCATGTCCGTAGGGATGATCGTCATCCGCAGGACGCTCAGCGAGCTTGAAGCCGAGCAGCGTTACCAAAGATGAGGACGCATCGGATAAATTGTTTGCCGCATCCGCTGTGACAGAAACTGCGCCCGACAAAATGCCGACGGTCAGTTTTCCGACAAACAGCAGCAGATTGCAAATGATCCCCACGATGCCGGCAAGCTTTCCGTAAGCGCTGCGCACAGAAGGCTTTGTAACATTGCGATGATCCTTGATGAAAATACGAAGCAGAAATTCCGTCATTATTTGCCCCCCTTTTGTTCTGTATATTATACTAAATTTTTTCTAAAAAGTATACTCTTTTTATTTCCATTTTAGGTTGAATCATTAAAATGAAAAATGGAGTATGCGGAAGGAGATTATGAAGGACTTTCAACAAGCCTTACTTGAGGCGATCGAAACAGCAAATAAGAGCTTTGGCGTTCGCCAAATGCGCCTTTTGAAAAACATTGAAGCCTACGGCGCAGTTGCCGCCTTGAAAGAAATTTTCCGAAAAAATCAGGTGTCCGACGGCTTTGAACAGCTATGCCGCATCGGGCATACGGAGCTGACAGCTGAGGCGCTGGCGGTAAAATACCATACGCTGTTTACAGACGATGAAATTAATTTCTGCTTTTCTGAATTGTGTGCGGTGGGATTTTACAAAGCATAAATCATGAAACGTATACTCAAATACTTAAAACCCTATCGAAAACAGCTGATTGCAGCGATATTCTTTGTGTCGCTGTCTTCGCTGTGTGACCTGCTTTTGCCAACGCTGATGTCTGAAATTTTGGACAACGGCGTGAAAAATCGGGACTTTACTTATATTTGCATGAGCTGTCTGATGATGCTGCTTGTTGCAGCGGTCAGCTTAGGTGCCATCATTTGGGGTAACAAGATTGCCAATACAGTGGTCGCAGGCTTCTGCGCCGATCTCAGAGCCGACATTTTCCGAAAGGTCAATACCTTTTCCTTTGATGAATTCGGCAAGCTCGGAACGGCAGCTTTGGTTACCCGTGCAACCCACGATGTCGGCACCGTCTCTTGGATCGCCTCGATGCTTTGCGGCACTGTGGCAACCATTCCGATGCTTTTTATCGGCGGCTTCGTGCTGGCGCTGAGCAAGGATGTGATACTCTCACTGATCTTGCTTGCTTTTATTCCAATTATTTTGCTTGCCGTGATTTTGATCGGCAAGAAGGTCCTGCCCCTTTGGGAGCGCTCCGACCTTTATATTGACAAGCAAAATGCGATCATGCGTGAACGTCTGCGCGGTATCCGTGTGATTCGTGCATTTTTGTCCGAGGATCACGAGCATGAGCGCATTGCCGAGGCAACGCACGTGATGGCAGAAAATATCATCAAGGGCAATACCGCTATGGGTATTTTGACCCCGCTGGCGACACTGCTTTTGAATTTTGCCATCGTGCTTATCGTCTATTTCAGCGGCATCCGCATGGACAGTACGGCGCTGAGTGCAGGCGATGTGTTTGCCATCGTGCAGTATGTCACGATGGTGATGAACGGCGTGATCATTGCCTCGTTTGCCATTGTGATGTATCCGCATGCTTCTGTTGCCTCGAACCGTATCGGTGAGGTTTTTGATACGGTTGGCATGGGTGATGCACTTTCGGGCAAGGAGCATGCACTTGAGGGCAATATTTGCTTTGAAAATGTCAGTTTTTCCTACGGCGGAACCGAAAACGCCGTGGATCACATCAATTTGACCATTCTGAAGGGTCAAAAGGTCTCCATCATCGGCGGCACGGGCAGTGGCAAGAGTACGCTGATCTCGCTGATGCTGGGCTTCCGTATGCCGACAAGCGGACGAGTGCTGTTTGACGGTGTTTCGACGCAGGAGATTGCCAAACATTGCCTGCGTGACGGCATCAGCTCGGTTTTACAGGGATCTGCGATCTACACGGGCACGATTGCGGAAAATATCCGCATGGGCAAGCCGAAAGCGACAAAGGAAGACCTTGCCGAAGCGGCGGACATTGCGCAACTGAGCGAATTTATCGTCTCTTGTGACGGCGAGATGGATTATGAGATCAAGCAGGCAGGCAAAAACCTGTCGGGCGGTCAAAGACAGCGCCTTTCCATTGCACGAGCCATCGTGAAGGATGCGCCGATCTATATTTTTGATGACAGCTTTTCTGCGCTGGACTTTTTGACGGAGAAAAAGCTGAGAACTGCGTTGAACGAAAAAATCAAGGGCAGAACGCAGATCGTCGTGACCCAGCGCATCACCTCAGCCATGAGTGCCGATTGCATTTTCGTGATGGATAAGGGTTGTTTGATCGACTTTGGAAAGCATGAGGCTTTGCTCGAGCGCTGCAAGGTCTATCAGGAGATCTACGCCTCTCAGACGGGAGGTGGCACAAAATGAAAAAGGAGCGTATCATTCGCCGTTTGATCGTTGAAGCACGTCCGATTTGGAAATGGCTGATTTTAGCCTGTATTTTGTGCTTGGCGCTGATCGCCTGTTCCGTTTTTGCACCGAAGCTTTTGGGCGATATGATCGACTTGCTCGACCGATATCGCACGGGCGAGTTCCAAGGCGATCTGATGCAGGAGCTGCTCAGTGGTTTGAGCGTGCTTTTGGGGCTCTATATCGGTTACAGCCTGCTCAGCTATGCGAAAATGCAGCTATTAAACCGTGTGGTCAGCCGATATTTCACCTGCAACTTACGAATTCGAATTTCCGATAAGATCAAGCGTTTGCCTGTGAGCTACGTCGATCAAACACCTGTCGGTGACATTCTTTCGAGAATGACCGAGGACGTTTCAACGATGGGCAATTATGTCCATCAGATCGTGGATACATTGATGACGGGCTTTATTCATCTTCTGGCAATTGCTGTGATGATGCTCTTGGAAGAATGGATCTTGGCGCTGATGGTTTTGGCGCTGACGCCGGCATCGCTTTGGCTCTCTACGCTGATCTCATCGAAGAGTGAAAAACACTTCCACGCCATGTTTACCGAAGGTGGCAATCTCAACGCCCATGTGGAAGAAGCTTTTACCAATTTTGCCACAACGAAGGCATATAATTTAGAAACCTACACCGAAGAAAAGCATGATGAGATCAACGACCGCAGGAAGAAGGCAGAAGCTACGGCGATCTTCACCTCCTCGATCGTCCGTCCGATCATCGCCTTTTCCAATGCGCTGGCGTATATTGCCATCTGCTTGGTCGGCGGCTGGCTTTTGGTCAACGGCACGGTGTCCTCTGTCGGTGCAATCGTGACGATCCTGCTCTACGCCAAGCAGTTTTCCGCTCCTTTGGAGCAGATTGCAGGCGGTTTGGGAGACCTGCAACACGCCAAGGCTGCAGCTAAACGTGTTTTCAAGATCCTCGATATGCAGGAGGTCGAAAATGCCGATGGTGCGCTTGCACAAGCGGCACAGGGCAACATCCGCTTTGAGCATGTTGATTTTTCCTATGATAAGGATTCTCCTTTGATCGAGGACCTGAACATCGATGTCAAGCGTGGTCAGAATGTTGCCATTGTCGGTCCGACCGGCGCAGGCAAGACGACCATTGTCAATTTGCTCATGCGATTTTATGATATCGACAAGGGTCGAATTTTGATTGATGGGATCGATTGCGCAACCCTTTCCAGAGAGCAGATGCGTGCGCAGTTCGGTATGGTGCTTCAAGATACATGGCTCTTCCGTGGCACCATTGCGGAAAATGTCGCCTACGGCAAGCCCGATGCAACCCGTGAAGAGATCATCGAGGCGTGTGATCGGGCGTATTGCGACCATTTTATCCGTACCATGCCCGAGGGCTATGACACGGTCATCGGTGACGATATGACGAACTTGTCCGGCGGTCAGAAACAGCTTTTGACCATCGCAAGAGCCATGCTTGCAAACCGCAGGCTGCTGATTTTGGACGAAGCGACCTCGAATGTCGATACCCGTACCGAGATTTTGCTGCAAAAGGCGATGGACAACCTGATGCGTGAGCGCACCTGCTTTGTCATTGCACATAGACTTTCGACCATCGTGGATTCTGACCTGATCCTGGTTCTGAATCACGGTAAGATCGTCGAGCAAGGGACGCACAAGGAGCTTTTAGACAAAAAAGGCTTCTACTACGAAATTTACAACAGCCAATATGCGATTTAGAGAGGAAAGCTATGAAATATATTGTAATGCTCGGTGACGGCATGGCGGACGAACCGCTTGAACGCTACGGCGGTCGTACAGCTTTAGAGGCTGCGGACATCCCGACCATGGACCGCTTGGCAAGACAGGGACGCTGTGGTAGAGCGCAGACCGTTCCTTTGGGGATGCCACCGGGCTCAGATACGGCGAATTTGTCCGTGATGGGCTATGATCCAAAAATTTATTATTCCGGCAGAAGCCCTTTAGAGGCTGTCAGCATGGGCGTTGCAATGGGCGAGAACGATGTTTCGTTCCGCTGCAATCTGGTGAACCTGTCTGATTGTGAAAGCTATGAGGCTGCAACAATGATCGACTATTCCTCCGATGAAATTTCATCGGAGGAGAGTCACGAGCTCATTGCCTATCTCAATGAGAGAATGCGCCTTGAGGGTGCAACGCTTTATGCCGGCATCAGCTACCGTCACTGCTTTGTGCTGAAAAATGCGCAGACAGGAACCATTTTGACACCGCCGCATGATATTACGGGAAAGCCCATTGCCGAATGCTTGCCGAAAGGGCGCTACGGTCAGATGCTTTTGGATTTTCAAAAACGCTCGTGGGAGATTTTGAAAGACGCTCCCATGAATTTAGAACGAGTACGCCGAGGCAAAAAGCCTGCCAACTCCTGCTGGTTTTGGGGCGAGGGGACAAAGCCGTCTCTCACGCCCTACAGTGAGAAATTCGGTTTGACCGGCGGCGTTGTCAGCGCTGTCGATCTCATTAAGGGCTTGGGCATTTGCGCAGGCTTGCAGACACCCGAGGTAAAAAATGCCACGGGAAATTATGACACCAATTTTGCAGGCAAGGCGCAGGCTGCGATGGATATTTTGAAGGAGCATGACTTCGTCTATATCCATGTCGAAGCACCTGACGAGTGCAGCCATCACTTTGACGCAGAAAAAAAGATCTACTCCATTGAGCAGATCGATAAACAGATCCTCAAACCACTGATTGAGCACTTAGAGGGCAGAAATGAGGAATATGCGATTTTGCTGATGCCCGATCATCCAACGCCGGTGCGCATCGGTACACACGTCAGCGATCCTGTACCCTATGTGCTTTATTGCAGCGCAAAGGAGCTTTTGCCGCATGCAGTTGGTTATCATGAGAAAGCAATGGCAGAATTTGAGGTTGTGAAAGGACATTGCCTGTTGGAGCAGCTTGCCGCTTGCGGCTCCGATGGAAAAAAGTAGAACTTATCGACCACGGGGAAACAGAAAAATCGTGCAGCCGGGAAGAGGCTGCACGACCACAGGGATATATAGTAAGAGATGAAATGCCGCTATCACCTCAAACTATGCAAAATGAATGAACATGTATATATTATACTACACGTTTTCTACTTTTTCAACAACAAACGGTTACAAAAATCAAAATATTTTTTGCAATTAACCTCGAATTACTGCCATAAAGCTCACAACAGGCAAAAAAAAACTGTTGTGAGCTTTTTATCGTTGCAAGACAGGACTTTTATCAAATTCCGATTTATCGCTGAGGCTGGAATTTTGTATTTGTCATTCTACCGAATGCTAAGAGCCTGCTTCGCAGGTTGCATTCGGTATACCTGCTGCGGCAGGCATGAGCGCAGCGAAGAATCTTAGCGAGGGTATCGAAAATGCGTACAATCCTTCGGTTTGCTCCACTGCGTGGGGCGTCACTTTCTTGTTCCTGCAAGAAAGTGACCAAAGAACAGGCATGGGGAGGCGCTGACGTGCACGCCTATCGTTTCCCTGCTGTTTCGTAAGCTGCTTCTCGGCGTGCAGCCGCCCTCCCCATGACCCCTCCCGGCACGCTGCGCGTAGTCGAAGGCTGCAACTGGTCGATTTGCGAAAATTCAAACTGCCCGACAAATCGGAATATAATGGGTTATTTCCTCAACTCGATAATCCTGTCACGCAGAACGGCGGCGTATTCGTATTCCATCATCTTGGCTGCGGCACGCATTTCCTTCTCCAGGCGTGCGATCTCACGTTCCTTCTCCGCACGAGTCATCTTCACGCCGTCCTTGCGCATACTTTCACCCTGTGCCTGCGTGATCTCGATGAGCTCACGGACATCTTTTTTGATCGTCTTGGGCACGATGCCATGCGCTTTGTTATACTCATCCTGAATGCTGCGACGGCGATTGGTCTCGTCGATAGCAGATCTCATGGCTGCGGTGATCTTATCTGCATACATGATCACTCTGCCCTCTGCATTTCGTGCGGCTCTGCCGATGGTCTGAATCAGACTGGTCTCGCTTCTCAAAAATCCTTCCTTGTCCGCATCCAAAATCGCAACCAGGGAGACCTCGGGCAAATCCAAACCCTCTCGCAGAAGGTTGATGCCGACCAAAACGTCGAATTTTGCCATGCGCAAATCTCGCAGAATCTCCATACGCTCCAGGGCGGCAACATCGGAGTGCATGTAACGCACCTTGATTCCCGCTTTTTGCAAATATGCCGTCAAATCCTCCGCCATCTTTTTGGTCAGCGTCGTTACCAAAACACGCTCGCCCTTTTCAATTACGGCGTTGCACTCACCGATCAGATCGTCGATCTGACCTTCGATGGGACGGACAAAAATTTCCGGATCGAGCAGCCCCGTCGGACGAATGACCTGCTCGGCATACTGCTGCGCACGTTCACGCTCAAACGGCGCCGGCGTAGCAGAGACGTAAACCGCCTGCTTGATCTTGCTCTGAAACTCATCGAACATCAGCGGACGGTTGTCAAATGCACTGGGCAGGCGGAAACCGTAATTGACCAGACTTTCCTTTCGGCTTCGATCGCCTGCATACATGGCACGCACCTGTGGCAGCGTCACGTGGCTCTCGTCGACAAAGAGGATAAAATCATCGGGGAAATAGTCGATCAGTGTCATCGGCGGTGTACCGGGCGCTCTGCCGGAAATGACACGGGAATAATTCTCAATACCGCTGCAAAAGCCGATCTCCTGCAGCATTTCGATATCGTACATCGTGCGCTGACGGATGCGCTGTGCTTCCAAGAGCTTCTCATTCTCCTTGAACCACTTTTCACGCTCCTCCATCTCGCTTTCGATTTCTAAAATGGCTCGGTTCAGCTTCTCACGGGAAGCAACATAGTGCGATGCAGGATAGATCGCAACATGACCTACCACACGCTCAGGCATGCCGGTTACGGCGTTAATCTCGGAAATACGGTCAATTTCGTCACCAAAAAATTCCACTCGGATCGCACGTCCCGACCAATAGACCGGATAAATTTCCACTGTATCGCCACGAACACGGAAGGTATTTCTTGAAAAATCGATATCATTGCGTTCGTATCGAATCTCGACGAGCTTTTTGGTCAGCTCGTCACGGCTTTTTTGCATTCCTGTGCGCAGGGAGATGACCATATTTTTGTAATCGATCGGGTCACCCAAGCCATAAATGCACGAAACTGAGGCAACAACGATGGTATCTCTGCGCTCAAACAGGGAGCTGGTCGCACTGTGGCGCAGACGTTCGATCTCGTCGTTGACTGCCGAGTCCTTCTCAATATAGGTGTCCGTATGCGCAATGTACGCCTCCGGCTGATAGTAGTCGTAGTAGGAAATAAAATATTCCACGGCATTTTCAGGGAAAAATTCCCGAAATTCCGAACAAAGCTGCGCCGCTAAGGTTTTATTGTGCGCCAAGACCAGAGTCGGTTTATTCAGATTTGCGATCACGCTTGCCATCGTGAACGTCTTTCCCGAGCCGGTAACGCCAAGGAGAACCTGTTCCTTTAATCCGTTTTTTAAGCCGTTTGTCAGCTTCTCGATCGCCTGCGGCTGATCGCCCGTCGGCTTGTAGGGTGATACCAATTTGAAATAATCCATACTTCCTCTCCTCCGGATTTTCACAGCAGTCTGAATTGATTTTTCTCAAATTCCAGCAAACCCGCATCTCTCAGCTTGCAAAGCTCATTTGACATTGCACTTCGATCCACGGACAAAAAATCCGCAAGCTGCTGACGGTTGAACGGAATGGTAATTTTTGCGCTCCCCTGCCGCTTGGCTTCCTCAGACAAATATGAGATCAATTTTTCACGGGTGGAGCGTTTGGACATATGACCGAGCTTTTGCACGAGCTTGCGGTTCTTCTCTGAGATGGCAAAAAACATATTTTGCACAATCATAGCATGAAAACGGCAGGCAGCAGAACAGGTGGTGAGCATTTTTTTGATGTCGAAGAACATCACAGCGCTGTCTTCAAGCGCTACAACATCATTCAAAAGTGCTCCGCTTTCGGGCGCAATATACGCTTCCCCGAACATTTCGCCCACGGCAATCTGTCCGAGAATGCTTCGATTGCCCCAATAATCATCCTTTTGTATATGCAGATTCCCCTCAACCAGAACCGTAATATCATTGACATGTTCCCCTTGCCGCAAAACATATTCGCCCTTTTTATAATTGCCAAGGCGGGTGTTGAGACACGAGAGGATCGCTTCGATTTCATGATCGCCGACACCTGAAAAAATCTGTGTTCGCTTTAGAATTGGAATATATTTTTTCATAACAATCACTTTCCGTTGTAAATGCAACCGACTTGTTTTAATTATTATACTATAATCAGGCTGTAAAATCAATAGAGGAGATATCACTATGATCAGAAAAATCATTAAAATCGATGAAGAAAAATGCAACGGCTGCGGAGCATGCGCAGCCGCCTGCCACGAGGGCGCCATTGAAATGATCAACGGCAAAGCGAAGCTCACTCGTGAGGACTACTGCGACGGTCTCGGCGATTGCCTGCCGGCATGCCCCGTGGATGCCATTACATTTGAAGAAAGGGAAGCACCTGCCTATGACGAGGCAGCAGTGCTTGCCTCCAAACAAAAAAAGGTCGCACCGTTGCCGTGTGGCTGCCCGGGCACGGCGTCAAAGGCAATCCAACGTGAAACTTGCCCTGCGCCGACTTCATCCGTTGCAAGTCAGCTGTCGCAATGGCCGGTGCAGATCAAGCTTGTGCCTGTAAATGCACCTTACTTTGACGGTGCGAATCTTTTGGTCGCTGCGGATTGTACCGCATTTGCTTATGGCAACTTCCACAATGAATTTATTCGCAAGCATATCACGCTGATTGGCTGCCCGAAGCTTGACGAGGGGGATTATAGCGAAAAGCTGACGGCGATCCTTGCAAGCAACAATATTAAGAGTGTAACCGTTGTGCGTATGGAAGTGCCTTGCTGCGGCGGAATCGAAAATGCGGTAAAAAAAGCACTGCTCACAAGCGGAAAATTTATCCCTTGGAGGATCGTTACGATCTCCACCGACGGCAGAATTTTGGACGAATGATAAATTGCAACTTCCGATTTGTCGAACAGAATGTATCAACCACTGTAGGGGAGGGTCATGACCCTCCGTGTGCAGGAACCAACATAATTGTTTTTGATTATCGTAAAATACTACGTTTTCACATTGGTTTGCCGCGAAATTTTACCGTTTTCTGTGCGGGAGGGTAGCGAAGCGGAGGGAGCGGTAGTGAATGACAGCCCGGTGGGCTGTCAGAGCCGCGACCTGACCGAGCCGCAGCGAGACCATGACCCTCCCCTACAGTTCAAAATTTGAAACTCACCGATAAATCGCAATTTGACGATCAATGCGCAATAATTATCAAGGTTCCTTGACATTTATTGGGCGGTGTGCTATAATTCCCAAGATAAGGAGGAATCACATGGATCAACAAACACTATCGCATGAGGTCGTCAAACAGCTGCATTTATGCGGACATTTTCTGCATTTCCGCATGGGCTGCATGAGCGGAAAAAACCGCATCATGGGCATGCTGTACAAAAACGGCAAAATGCTGCAAAAGGAGCTTCAGGAACAGCTTCATCTGCAATCCGGTTCCATGAGCGAAATTATCATCAAAATGGAAGCCGAAGGGCTGATCGAAAAGCTGCGCTGCTTGCACGATGGAAGAAATTTTGTTTTGCGCTTGACCCCTAAGGGAATTGCCGAAGCCGAACAGCGCCGCAGTCAGCTTGATGTCACAGCTGAGCAGCTCATGGAAGGCGTTTCACAGGAGGATCTTTTGCTTCTGCATGAAAAATTAGAGAACTTGCTGAAAAGCTGGCAATTATGCCCGGCAGAAAGGAGAACCAATGATTAAAACACTCGCAAGATCCATCCGTGAATACAAAAAATACTCCATCCTGACTCCGATCTTTGTTGCCTTGGAGGTCGTGATGGAATGCATTATTCCCTTCGTGATTGCAAGCTTGGTCAACGCCGTTGAAGCAGGCGCGCAAATGTCCCAGCTTCTTTATTACGGCTTAATTTTGGTTGCTTTGGCACTTTTGTCGTTGATGTTTGGCTCGATTGCAGGCATCACCTGCGCCACAGCCTCCAACGGCTTTGCCAAAAATCTGCGCAAGGATATGTTTTATCGAGTGCAGGGCTATTCGTTCGAGAACATTGACCGCTTTATGTCCTCTTCGCTCGTCACACGCTTGACCACAGACGTTACCAACGTACAAAATGCCTATATGATGCTCATTCGCATTGCCATACGCTCACCGCTTCTTTTGATCTTTGCGTTCATTATGGCATTCCTCATGGGCGGTAAAATGGCATGGATCTTCCTGTTTGTCCTGCCTGTTTTGGGCGTGGGTCTGATTTTGGTGATCCGCAAGACGATGCCGCTGTTCAAAAAGGTGTTCCGCAAGTATGACACGCTGAATAATTCCATTCAGGAAAACGTCAAGAGCATGCGTGTGGTCAAATCCTTCGTACGTGAGGACTATGAGTCCGAAAAATTCGAGACCGCTGCCGAGGATATTTCCGCTGACTTTACCAAAGCCGAGCGCATTTTGGCGCTCAATAGCCCGATCATGCAGTTTTGCATGTATGTCGTGATGGTTTTCGTTTTGACCTTCGGCTCGTATACCATCATCACCACACACGGTGCAAGCGTGGGCATCGGTCAAATTTCGACACTTTTGACCTACAGCTTCATGATGCTCAACAGCCTAATGATGGTTTCGATGATCTTCGTCATGTTGACCATGGCAGCAGAGTCTGCAAAGCGCATTGCCGAGGTTTTGAATGAGGAAAGCACCTTGGAGAATCCCGAAAATCCCATTTTCGATGTCAAAGACGGTTCCGTGGATTTTGAAAATGTCAGCTTCAAATATTCCCAAAAGGCAGAACGTATGGCACTTTCCAACATCGATCTGCATATCCGCTCGGGCGAGACGATCGGCATCATTGGCGGTACGGGTTCCTCCAAGAGCACGCTGATCCAGCTGATTTCCCGTCTGTACGACGTGACACAGGGCAGCGTCAAGGTCGGCGGCATCGATGTGCGCAAATATGATCTGCAATCACTTCGTGATCAGGTCGCAGTTGTATTGCAGAAAAACGTTCTCTTTGCAGGCACGATCAAGGAAAATCTGCGTTGGGGCGACAAGGAAGCTTCCGATGAGGAGTTAGAGCATGTGTGCCGCCTTGCCTGCGCAGACGAATTTATCAGCCAATTCCCCGATGGCTACGACACCCATATTGAACAGGGTGGCAGAAATGTCTCAGGCGGTCAGAAGCAACGTCTGTGCATCGCTCGTGCACTTTTGAAAAAGCCGAAGATCTTGATTTTAGACGATTCGACCAGCGCTGTGGATACAAAAACCGATGCAAAGATTCGTCAAGCTATGCGTGAGTACATCCCCACGACTACAAAGCTGATCATCGCTCAGCGCATTGCCTCCGTGCAGGATGCTGATCGCATCGTTGTGATGGACGGTGGCTTCATCAAAGATGTTGGCACACATGATGAGCTTTTGCGCCGAAATGAAATTTATCGGGAAATCTATTCCTCTCAGAATAAGGCAGGTGAGCAAAATGCGTAAAAAGCCTACTGTCAAGAAGGGAACGGTCAAGCGCCTTTTGAAACTGATCCGTGAATTTTATCCCGTTTTGCTCCCCGTGACCATTGTTTGTATTCTCATTTCTGCTGCTGTCGGTGCAATGCCGTCGCTGTTTATGCAGCGAGTCATCTCCGTAATCGAGGAAAATTTGCATGCCGGCTCCTGGAGCGAGGCAGCTGCTCCGATCTTCAGTGCGGTCGGCTTGCTGGTCGTATTCTATTTGCTCTCACTGTCCGCAGGCATCGCATTTCATCAATTCCTCGCCATCATCACGCAGGGCACATTGAAAAAGCTCCGCTGCAAGATGTTCCGCAATATGCAGAAGCTGCCGATCCGTTACTTCGATGCAAACCATGACGGCGATATTATGAGCCGCTATACCAACGACATCGATGCGCTGCGCCAAATGATCTCTCAAAGCTTCCCACAGCTTTTGATGTCCTGCGTTTCCGTCGTAACGATTTTCTGCATCATGCTTTACTTCTGCCTGTGGCTTGCCATCGTGGTTGTTTTGGGCGTGATCGCAATGTCAGTTCTCACAGCAAAGCTCGGCGGCATGTCCGCAAAATATTCTGTCCGTCAGCAGGCTACGCTTGGCAAGGTTGAGGGCTACATCGAAGAAATGATGAACGGTCAAAAGGTCGTAAAGGTCTTTTGCCATGAGGAAGAAAGCAAGGAAGCTTTTGATAAGCTCAACGAAACCCTCTTCAGTGAAGCAGAGCGTGCGCAAAAGTACGGCAATATTTTAGGACCTGTTCTCAATAACTTAGGCAACATTCTCTATGTGATCGTTGCACTGACCGGCGGTATCTTGCTGATTTCAGGCGCTCCGAATGTCTCACTGTCGGGCATGGCAATGAGCATCAGCATTGCAGTTCCTTTCCTGAACATGACCAAGCAGTTTGTCGGCAACATCAATCAGGTCTCGCATCAGGTCAATGCGGTCGTCATGGGCTTAGCCGGCGCAAACCGTATTTTTGAGTTAATGGACGAAGAACCCGAGGCTGACGAGGGCTATGTCACCCTGGTCAACGCAAAAGAGGAAAACGGCACACTGATCGAAAGCACCGAACGCACCGGCATTTGGGCATGGAAGCATCCCCACCAAGCTGACGGCACTGTGACCTACACTCGTTTGACCGGTGATGTGCGTATGTTTGATGTCGATTTTGAATATGTTGAAGGCAAGCCTGTCTTGCACAATGTTTCGCTTTATGCCTACCCGGGACAAAAAATTGCCTTTGTCGGCGCAACCGGCGCAGGCAAAACCACCATCACCAATCTGATCAACCGTTTTTATGACATTGCTGACGGAAAGATTCGCTATGATGGCATCAATATCAACAAGATCAAGAAAGCCGATCTGCGCCGTTCCTTGGGAGTGGTTTTGCAGGATACCAATCTGTTCACTGGAACGGTCATGGATAACATTCGCTACGGCAAATTGGATGCAACGAAAAACGAATGCATTGCAGCTGCGAAGCTTGCAGGTGCACACGATTTTATCACTCGACTGCCTGACGGCTACGACACCATGCTCACAGGCAACGGTGCCAATTTGTCGCAGGGTCAACGACAGCTGATTTCCATCGCTCGAGCTGCCGTTGCCGATCCGCCTGTCATGATCATGGATGAAGCGACAAGCTCCATTGACACACGCACTGAAGCCATCGTGCAGCGTGGTATGGATGCTTTGATGGTCGGTCGTACGGTATTCGTCATTGCCCATCGACTTTCCACCGTGCAAAACAGCCATGCGATCATGGTTTTGGAGCACGGAAGGATCATCGAACGTGGTACGCACGAGGATCTCATTGCGCAAAAGGGACAGTATTATCAGCTCTATACGGGCGCATTTGAATTGGAGTGATTTGATGAAAAATACGTTACTTGTTATCGATATGCAAAATGATTTTATTGACGGCACGCTCGGAACAAAGGAGGCGCAAGCGATCGTTCCTGCCGTACGAGCTAAAATTGCAGAACGTCTTTCCCAAGGCTGGGAAGTTATTTACACCCGAGATACTCATGGTGAGGATTACCTCTCTACCGCTGAGGGCAAAAAGCTGCCTGTTGTGCATTGCATCAAGGATACTCACGGCTGGCAGATCGCTGACGGATTGTATGTTGAGGGCTGCAAGATCATTGACAAACCCACCTTCGGCTATCTGCAATGGTCCAATTGTGAGTTTCAAAGAATCGAACTGATTGGACTTTGCACCGATATCTGTGTGGTTTCCAATGCACTGATCCTCAAAGCGCAGTTTCCCGATGCGGCGATAAGTGTGGATTCCGCCTGCTGCGCAGGTGTGAGCGTGGAGAGCCACCGCGCCGCCTTGAAAACCATGCAAATGTGCCAGATCGACATCATCTGAGCTTAACAAAATTCCGATTTGTCGGTGAGATTATCGTTTTACATTGTAGGGGAGGGGCATGTGTCAAGAGCAACATGGTTTACAGATTGCGCAACAACATGGTTTACACATTTGCTCTTGGGTCGCCCTCTAATAAGTAAGCTCGTTTGAGTGTATAAGCTCTGCTTTCTAAGTCGATGCGGCC